>QOOZ01000017.1 GCA_003331195.1 Puniceicoccaceae bacterium
TGCTTACGCAAGCGTTCTCTACGGCAGTTCTTGGCGATCTCAGCCAGCGTAGCGAGATGGCCTTCGGTATCTCCCTCAGGACTTATAATGAAGAAAATGAAGTCAATTGCTTCATCTTGTCCTAGAATGTTGAGCCCCTTTTTGAGATGCGCAATGAAACAGATACGATAGTCGAGGTTTTCGCAATACAGGTTTGGAATGGCAATACCATGACCAAGGAAGGCAGGGAAGACGCGGCCTTGCTCCTCAAGGTCTTCGAGTATCTGTTCTTCGGAGCTCGAAGGTAGGTGTTCCGCAGCAATTTTTGCGAGTAGTTGATAGAGGCTTTCTATGTTTTCACATTCGGTATTAATGAAGCCGCCGCTATGGAGCGCACGCAAGAGGAAGCCCTCGTAGCGGCGCAGGCAGATTACCTCGTCTTCCCCCTTCACCATCTCTTTAAGTATAGCGTCGTGCGGTACGGCTCTGAGTTGTTTCCCGCGACGAATGAAGAGGGGATGCCAGTCGCCAGAGGCGAGGCTCTTGCCTTCTTCCCATTTTATAGTCTCGAAACTGCTCTCACCTTGCAGTAGCTCGCTGCCAATCACGGCGGGGCGCGATAGGTCACCGAAGACGCCTTGTCCAGTCAGCTGGTCAGCCTCGGTTGGGCTATCGAGTGGTATCCAGCCAAATACTTTTTCGTTATCAAGCTCCTTCGCCCAGCGCTGCATGAGGATTTGGTTCAGCTCGACATTATCGGTAAGCGCAAGCACGTAGCCCGCGCCGAAGAGGGCTTGTTCATTTTCATAAAGTTTTTCCGCTTCCATGCCGTCGCGGTGTAGTGCGGGTAGGCCTTCCTTTTTTGCGAGCGCGATGTTGCGTGCATTGGTGTCGAGCAAGAGGACGTGTTGTTCATCCTTTCGCATCAGCTTGCTCGCCAATTCACGGCCAAAGTGGTGCGCACCGATAACGACCCAGTCGTTCGGCGCGGGTCGTTGTAGACCGAGCAATTTAGCAATCATGCCCGCCGAGAGTCCTTGAATAAGAACGGTCGCGCAGATGACTGAATAGACAAAAGACTCCAGTAGGGCGGGATCGCCGACCTGGTTTTCCTTGGCGCTGAGACTTAAGGCAAAGAGTGATGCCATTGATGCGGCGACTACGCCGCGCGGAGCAACCCAGCTGAGTAGTGCCTTTTGCCTGAGATTCAAGTCTGTCCCGAATGAAGACGCCGCGATGCTCAAGGGTCGGATGATGAGAATAACAGAAAAGAGCACCCAACCGCCGTCCAGTTTGAAGAAATCGATAAACTGCTGCAGCTCTAATCGAGCGACCAAAAGCAAGAAAAGCATGCCGATGAGCAGATCCACAATCTCAGCTTTAAAGGCTTTAATTTCACTAAGCTGACGTGGTTTTTTGATTCCCACGATAAGACCAGCAATCGTCACGGAGAGCAGACCCGCTTCGGGTTTAATCAACTCGGTCGCCCCGAAAATGAGCATGGCACTGGCCAGTGCGAAGGCATTAACGATGTTGTCTGGCACCCAGTTTCTCTTCATCACCCAATAGATCGAGTAACCACCGATCAGGCCGATGGCAGCACCACTCGCTACGCGGATCAAAAAGCTGGGGATGGCCACAGCACCGCTGCCTTCGACCACCCACTCGAAGCAGAGAATCGCAATGAATACCCCGATAGTGTCGATTAATACCCCTTCCCAGTGAAGGATGCTAGCCAACTTTTGCTGCACACGGATACGGCGCAGGAGCGGTACAATTACGGTCGGTCCCGTTACGATAATGAGGCTGCCCATAAGGAGAGAGAAGGCCGGTGACGTATCAAAAACGATGTAAGCGGTCAACGCAGAGCCGAGCCAAGTAATGAGCACACCAATTGTGAGTAAGCGCTTAATCACAGTTGAGGTTTGCTTAAATTCCTTGAGGTCCAGTGTCAGCGCGCCCTCGAACAGAATCAGCCCGACCGCTAGTGAGACAATCATGGGCAGGAAATCGCCCAGCGCATTCGGCTGGAGTACTTGGAGCCACTCGGGCCCCAGTGCAAAACCACCCAATAGCAGCAAGACAATCGTCGGCAAATGCAAGCGGCGCGCGAGCACCGTGAGCAGGCATCCAGCACCGACTGCAAAACAGAGCGCCCATAGGGCACCTTGAGAATTGCCCACGGCGAGGGTTTGAAAGGTGTTCATTACTGACAGTAAACTTGTTATTTCTTATTCTTAACTATTCTCTCAATCCTAATCACTCTTTTGGAGCAGCAGGGGGATTATGAGCGGGATCAAGAGTAGGATCCAGACAGATGAACTAGTCCAGTTTGTGGCACATCCCGAGCGCAGGCGAGACCTCGCTGGCTTTACCAATGATTTCCGCAGGTACGCCAGCAACACTCGTGTGTGGCGGCACATCTTTAAGCACAACGCTGCCAGCGCCCACTTTGGCACCTTCGCCGATCTCGACATTGCCAAGTATCTTGGCACCCGCACCGAGCAGCACGCCCGAACGGACCTTCGGGTGACGGTCACCGCGGTCTTTGCCCGTGCCACCTAAAGTGACTTCATGCAGGATCGACACGTCGCTTTCTACGACGGCTGTCTCGCCCGCGACAAAGCCAGTTGCGTGGTCGAGCAAAATGCCATGTCCGATTTGGGCTGCAGGATGGATGTCGACCGCGAAAGTTTCAGAGATGAGACTTTGAAGGTAGAGGGCAAACTCCGTGCGTCCAGCATACCAGAGGTAGTGCGATACTCGGTAGCAGACCAGTGCCTGTAAGCCCTTGAAGTAGAGAAGTGGCGTGAGAACATCTGGGCAGGCTGGATCTCGCTCGTTCACCGCGATCATATCACAGGCAATGTGTTGCAGGATAGTAGGCTGTTGCACAAAGGCGTCCATGAATGTTTCGTGGAGCACATCAATTGAGGCCGAGTGGTTGACCAGTTTTCTAGTCAAGCGGTAGGTGAGGCACTCGGCAAAGGAGTCGCGTTCGACCACGGTTTCGTTTAGTAAAGTCCCCAAAGCTGGCTCACGCGCCACGATTTCTTTAGCGCGTAGCCGAATCTCGCTCCAGTGAGCATCTAAGTCGATAGCTATCATAGTATAAAATATTAGCCGACTACTGAATAAATGCCAACCAAAAGAGCGAAAAGTAGCATCGAGTTCTTTCGCTTAGTAGATTCCGTGCTTTCTGATTGATTCTCTGTCAGCTGGAGACAAATAATGCACACTGATTGCATTAAAATTATCAAATTATGGCAAAAGGAATACTTTTCTCTGGGCAAGGCGCCCAAAAAGTCGGTATGGGGCACTCGCTTTACGAAAATTCAAAGACTGCTAGGGCTCTCTACGAAGAGGCCAATGAGGTGCTCGGCTGGGATTTAAAAAGTATCTGCTTCGACGGTCCCGACGAAACTTTGACTGAGACCAAGATCTGTCAACCCGCACTTTACGTGCAAGGCTACGCTCTCTTTAGTATTCTAAAAGAACGCGGTAAGCTGAGTGAGCTTAAGGCGGCTTGCGGCCTCAGTCTCGGCGAGCTGACTGCACTGGCCGCAGCGGGCGTTTACGATTTTGCGACTGGCCTGCGCTTGGTGGCGGAGCGTGGTCGCGTCATGCAGTTGGCCTGTGATGCAACTAAGGGGGGGATGGCGGCCGTGATTGGTGGCACTCCCGAAGATGTGCAAACTTTCTGTGATGAGTTCGATATCGAGATCGCTAATTTGAATTGCCCCGGGCAGATCGTCATCTCGGGCGACAATACAAAAGTAATCGAAGCCGTCGCCGCCTCCAAGGGACGCTTCAAACTTTGCAAGCCGCTCAATGTGGCGGGCGCTTACCACAGCTGCCTCATGCAATCGGCTCGGGATGCTTTTGCTGAGTTCATCAAAGACTTCGATTTCAAAGTTCCCGAGATCGTTTGCTATACCAACGTCACGGGTGGTCAGGTCAGTGATCCGGAAGCGATTAAGGAGGCACTTGTCAGTCAAGTCGTCTCATCAGTGCGCTTTGAAGATAACCTCCGCAACATGGCTATGGATAACGGTCTCAACGAATTTTATGAGTGTGGTCCAGGCAAAGTGCTTGCGGGGTTCGCTAAGCGCATTGATCGCTCGCTTGTGGTCACGCCGATGTCTGAATTTGAGGAGGTCCCAGAGTAAATGCTAAATTTTTCAAACCCGAGGTCTCGCGCTGGTCGTTTCGATAGATTCCAAGCCTTGAGCTTGTCGATTGGTGCGAAAATTAGCCTGAACGCTTTTGTAGATTCTGCCCCATCCCGCAAGCGTAAGCCCTTCATTCAATAATGCGTATCTATTTCATGGGTATCTGCGGCACGGCCATGGGTAATGCAGCGCTCCTTGTTAAAGAACAAGGTCATGAGGTGCTCGGCTGCGATGCAGCTGTCTATCCGCCGATGTCCGATGTGCTGGCCGATGCCGGCATCGAAGTGCTCGATGGCTTCGACTCGTCTCGTCTTGCTGCACTCAAGCCCGATCAGGTTGTGGTGGGTAACGCGATGAGTCGAGGCAATCCCGAGGTCGAGTGGCTGCTTGACCAGTCAGAGATTACTTTCATATCTCTACCAGAGCTCATTCACGATACCGTTCTTCCGAAGCGCTGCTCTGTGGTCATCACGGGTACTCACGGCAAGACCTCGACCTCGACCATTACCGCCTATCTGCTCGAATGCACAGATGCAAAGCCCGGCTGGCTGATCGGTGGCGTGCCCAACGATCTATCAGGAGGCGCTAAACTAGGGGAGGGCAAAGCTTTCGTCATTGAAGGTGACGAGTATGATTCAGCTTTCTTCGATAAGCGTAGTAAGTTTATCCACTACCGCCCGCAGATCGCGATACTCAACAATCTAGAGTTCGATCACGCCGACATCTTTCGAGATCTCGAAGATGTGCAACGTTCCTTTCGTCACTTCCTTCGTGTCATACCCGCTTCAGGCTATGCCTTGGTCAATGGTGACGATCCCAATATCGCCGCGCTCTTGCCGGCGCCGTGGACCCAAGTGGTTCGTGTAGGCGTGGGAGTGGACAACGATCTTCAAATCACAAACTTCCAAGACGCTCCTGAAGGTTCCCAGTTTGAGCTTGTTTGGAAGGGTGAGCTCTGGGCACATGTCGCATGGCCCTTGCATGGTCTTTTTAATGCGCGTAACGCGGCTATGGCTGCGCTTTCTGCGGCTTTGGCTGCAGACCACAAGGATCCGCACGATTTTGACCTTTCATCCTTGGCTGACTTTCAAGGTGTTCGCCGGCGTCAGGATGTGATTCATTCGGATGATAGTTGGACGATCGTCGAAGACTTTGCGCATCATCCTACTGCGGTTGCAGGCACGATTGAGGCACTACGTGCTGCCTACCCAGATCGTAAGATGACGGTCTGCTTTGAGCCGCGCAGTAATACCGCTGCAAGCGCACGCTTCCAGACTGAGTTTCAATCGGCACTCTCGGGTGCCGACCGCGTCTACTTTGGAGCGGTCTATCGAGCAGATCGTATGCGTCCAGAGGAGCGACTGGATACAGTTAGGATGGCGAATGCGCTCGGCGAGGCGAAGGCCTTTGCTGAGAATCAATCACTCCTCGAAACGCTTAAAATCTGTGTCAGCGATGAATCGCATGGGCTTATCGTCTTCTTGACGAACGGCTCCTTCGATGGATTGCCGCGGTTACTTGCAAAGAGCTGCTCGATGGGTCGCTAAATTCAAGTTACGATCGCGAGTTAAGCTTCTCGCCCAGCATCTTTATCGGTAAGATGTTTCACTCAATTTGATGGGATATTTGCGTGTTTCCATTTGTGTCCTTGATAGCGAGCAGGACCTGAGGTTTAGGTCCTGACCAATCAATCTTGATCACGCCATAGCCGAGGCCAGTGTATACCTCGCCCACGCGGTGGCGGTTTGTTTCGCCAGGGAATCTATCCCAAGAGTGGGTGAGCGCGCTGGAAGTTATGTCGGAGAGGGGGAATTTGCCTGGCCAATCTTGAAGTATCGAAATTTCATGGATGTGCCGATCACCACTTAATAAAACAGTTGGGGTTTGTGTATCGGCAATTTCTCTAAGTAACCAAGCGCGTGTCTTTGGGTAGTCCGCCCATTTATCCCAGCGGTGTTCTTCGGAGATGATTTGCATACCACTGACCAAGATATGTAGGTCGGCTTCACTCTCGCGAAGAGTCGTTTCCAGCCAAGCGAGCTGATTCTTTCCGAGGAGTTCCGGTTCGTCGGTTTTTTTACCGCTAGCGAAGTAGCGGTTATCGAGGAGGATGACTTTCGTCATCTTACCATTGGTGCCAAAGTCGTAGGCGCCGTAGAGACCTTCGCGTTGCCAGCGCGGATCACCAATAGGTACTTCCATGAAGGAGAGAGCGAGGTCGCGAGTGACTTCTTTAAGCTTGTATTCAGCGCCCGCGCTGTTGCGTCCGTAGTCGTGATCATCCCAGGTGCCGATGATGGGCGTCTCCTCGCGAAAGGCGGCATAGCCGGGCTTGTTAAATTGCGCGGCGTAGCGCTGGGTCACCCACTCACGGTTAATTGTAAATTGCACCTTTTGCCCGTCAGGGCGCTCATGCCAGTCAGCATAGATGTTATCGCCCGCCCAGATCCAGAGGTCAGGATTCTCCTCGGCGATAATAGGCCAGAGTGGCTGGGGTAATTCGTCGCGGTTGCAGGAACCGAATGCGATCACTTCGAGTGGTTTTGCGAAGTCATCAGGAAATTTAGCCGATGCGCCCTGAAATACGCTGAGTAAGACAACAGAAATTAAAATAAAGGGGCCTATACGCATCCGATAAAAATGTTTAAGTCATTGTATTTTGCAAGCATAGGTAAAGCAAGAATCGCACTACAAAACAGAGTTTTGAGGCTATGATAGGCATAAGTTGGATTGACAATGCCGTCGCTGATTCCGTCAATCGCAAGTCTAATGAGCGATGCAAAGCCAGTTATTCTCACTTGCGCCCAGCCGACCGGCCAATTGACTATCGGCAATTACCTGGGTGCGGTCAAAAATTGGGCGACCATGCTCGATGATTATGAGTGCTACTTTGGTGTTGTCGACCTGCACGCGATCACGGTGAAATATTCACCCGCCGACTTGCGCAAAAATACGCTTTCTTGCGTCGCACAATATATCGCCTGTGGGCTCGATCCAGAGCGTTCTAATATTTTTGTGCAGTCCCACGTCATCGGTCACACCGATTTGGCTTGGTTGCTCAGTTGCATTACGCCAATCGGTGATTTGCAGCGCATGACCCAGTTTAAGGAAAAAGCAGCTAAGCTCGGCTTTAAGGCAGGGGAGGGCAGCGACCTGAAGTTCACTCACGACGGTGCTCGTCCCGGAGCTTCTGTGAATTCAGGTCTGCTCATGTATCCCGTCCTCATGGCAGCTGATATTTTGCTCTACAATGCCGACGCCGTGCCCGTGGGTAACGACCAGCGCCAGCACTTAGAGTTATGCCGCGATCTCGCGCAGCGTTTTAATCACAATTATTCAGATACCTTCACGATTCCTAAGCCCTTTATTCCAAAGCAGGGAGCTCGTATCATGGCACTGCAAGATCCCGAGCGTAAGATGTCGAAAAGTGACGAGAACCAAAGCTCAACTCTTTACATCCTCGACGAAGCATCTGTCTTGAAGAAAAAGATTATGAGTGCGGTGACGGACTCAAGTAGTGAAATTGTGGCGAGTGAGGACAAGCCAGGCGTCTCAAATTTGCTCCAGATTTACTCTATGATGAGTGGACGCACTGTCGCCGACATTGAAGGCTCACTGAAGGGTGAGGGTTACGGAACTTTAAAAAAGGAAGTCGCTGATGCTGTAATTTCTGTCTTCGAACCTGTGCAGGCGAAATACAAAGACTTGATTGACGATAAGTCCTACTTGGAAGGCGTGCTCCGATCGGGCGCGGGTGCCGCTCAGAAGCGAGCCTACAAAGTATTGGGTAAGGTTTATCGTAAGGCTGGCTTCGTCGAGCGCCCGCGATAGACGGGGGAACGCCCACTGCGTGGGGTCTCTGGCGACTGCTTAGGAAAGGCGAAGCGTTTTGTGGTCATATTACAAGTCCCTTCATTATACTTACCTTTTCAGTTGAGATTTTGGCGTGGTGAGCGAGTGTAATCATTGTGACGACACCATCTTCATTTGATTTTGCCCGCGTCCGGGCCGACTTTCCCATTCTCTCAACCGAGGTTCGGGGTAAACCTTTGACCTTCTTGGATAACGGTGCCACATCGCAGAAGCCCACTTCCGTGATCGAGGCCATCGATCATTACTACCGCCTGGAAAATTCCAACATCCATCGCGGCGTTCACTATCTCAGCGAACAAGCGACGGACGCCTACGAGTCTGCTCGTGCCAAAACTGCCAAGTTTATCGGCGCGCCTGATCAAGACGAAATTATCTTCGTGCGCGGCGCGACTGAGGGAATCAATCTTATTGCGCATGGATTCGTGGAAACCCAACTCTCCGCTGGCGATGAGATTCTCATCACCCACATGGAGCACCACGCGAATATTGTGCCATGGCAAATCGCTGCCGAAAAAACGGGTGCTATACTGAAGGTCGTTCCCGTACTCGATTCTGGCGATCTTGATATGGAAGCCTACGCCGCGCTCCTTTCGGATAAGACCAAGCTTGTTAGCGTTGTCCACATCTCCAATTCTCTCGGCACAATAAATCCCGTTAGAGAAATCATTGACCAAGCACATGCGCGCGATATCCCCGTATTGCTTGACGGCTGTCAGTCCGTGCCCCACATGCCGGTTGATATGGCTGAACTCGACTGCGACTTCTTCGTTTTTTCAGCCCACAAAGTTTTTGCGTCCACTGGCATTGGTGTGCTTTGGGGGAAACGAGAATGGCTTGAAAAGTTTCCCCCTTATCAGAGCGGAGGCGACATGATTGAGCGTGTCGATTTCGACGGCACCACTTACAAAGGCATCCCTGGTAAATTCGAAGCAGGCACCCCGCACATCGAAGGTGTGATCAGTCTTTCTGCTGCCATCGACTACGTGTGGAGCCTAGACCGGGCGGGTGCACTTGCCCATGAGAATGCACTACTCAAAGATGCGACTGCAAAGCTCTCCGCGATTGATGGTCTCCGAATCATTGGTACGGCGGCGGACAAAGCTTCCATTCTTTCCTTCGTGATCGACGAGATCCACCCGCACGACATCGGGACATTCCTCGATGCCGATGGCGTTGCGGTGCGCGCCGGCCACCATTGCACTCAACCGCTACTTAAGCGCTTCGGCGTGCCTGCCACAGCTCGTGCCTCATTCGCTTTCTACAATGACTTTGAAGACGTCGACCGCCTGGTGACTGCGGTGACCAAGATGCAAGGTTTCTTCGGTTAATCTATGCAAAATTCCAAACCATTGACCTTTTCGTAATCCCTGCCTTTGATTTCGGTCGATGGCTGGCTTTGACGAAAACATTGTGCGTGAGTATTTTGAACTGAATGGATTCTTTGTACGACAGTTACGCAAGTATCTTGTCCAATCGCGAAAGAAGCGAGCTGACGAAGAGATTGATCTAGTGGTTTATAATCCAAACGCTCCGATTGACGGTGTGCCCGCGGGCTTCCAACTTTTTTCGGCTGATATGGCGAAGATTCGTCGCGCCATTGTCGTGGTTAAAGCGTGGCATACCTCGCGGTTTACACCAGCTATGCTTAAGAGCAGTTCGCGGGTCTTTGATTTCTTAAAAAAGGAGGTACTCAATAAGGCAGAGACTTACTTTAGCTTCGAGGAGAGCGAGGTCGATCCTGAGGTGGTGGGCACAGGTGGATTTACCAAGATTCTGGTTCTGCCCAGCCTTCCGACGAGTGACCCTCAGCGCACCGAAAGTATTGAGCTCCTTAAAGAGCAGGGCGTCGATGGCATCATAACTTTTAGCACGATTCTGGAAAATCTACTGCGCAATATAGAGGTCAATCACAGCTATCAAAAGTCAGACCTGCTCCAGATGATGCGGATTCTGAAGATCTATGATATGGTCAAAGAACCGCAGATGAATCTGTTTGGTGATTAATTATTGTTTACTAAGGTGAGACTAGTATTTGCGCCGCTCGGCATGCATGCAGGCTACATTCCAAGTCCCCGTCGCAGATTGACAATCTACACACTCCATGAGTTTGTTTAACTATGGAAGTTCACTCAACAGCGATCGTCGATTCATCGGCGCTGAGGCTTTATCCAATCGACGCGTGATTAAATCAAACTCCAGTCTACCTTTGGCCATTACATGTGGTGATCCCGCGGGAGTCGGTCCCGAGGTGATCGAGTCAGTGCTGCGCGAGGATTCACTGTGCGCGGAAGATTGCGTTCTGATTGGGTCGAAGCAGTGGGCATCTTCAGTCAGCAAGCTTTATGGATTGAATTATGAAGTAGTCGGTCATCCGAATTACATTCCCCAACCATGTGCCCCTTCAATTGAGGGGGCTCGCATCGCATTAGAGGCAATGGAGTCTGCGGCGGCAGGCTGTCGCGAAGGTCGATTCCGAGGTGTTGTGACGGGACCTGTGAGTAAGCATTGG
>QOOZ01000018.1 GCA_003331195.1 Puniceicoccaceae bacterium
CAAGGTAGCCTTGGCGGACGGCTTGGAAAAACTCGATGGCTTCCTTTTCCATGCGGTCGAGCTTTCCGTCACTGCGTGCGTGGACGCGTGCGAGTCCAATCTCGGGGGAAAGGTCGATCAGGATGGTCAAATCGGGCTTGGTATCGCCGATGGCGAATTGATTGATCGTGTCGACTTTCTTGGAATCGATGGCGCGAGCGACGCCTTGGTAAACTGTGGTAGAATCCAGGAAGCGGTCGCAGAGCACGATTTGACCTTCGGCGATGGCTGGCGCGACCAGTTCGCGGACGTGTTGCGCGCGGCTAGCGGCAAAGAGAAGTAGCTCAGCTTCGGGTGACATGCCTTGACCTGCATCGTCGTGCTGAAGCAGGTTACGAACGGATTCTCCAAGGGGTGTTCCCCCAGGCTCGCGGGTTTGCACAACCGTCTTACCCATAGCCTCAAGCCGAGCTTTGAGCGCAGCGATTTGGGTGGACTTGCCGCAGCCTTCGCCGCCTTCGAATGTGATGAATAGGCCGGTCATTTACCAAGTGGCGATGAACTCTTCGAGGTCTTTAAGTGTGGGACTAACCGCGGTGCGCACGTAGAAACCGGATGTGGCGACCGCAACGGTAAGAGCGGCTTCGGGAGTGAGGCCTATGAGGCGCCCGGTAACAAAGCCTGAGTTAAAGTGGTCGCCCGCGCCGGTGGTGATCTTTGGTTTCTCACAAAAAGGACCCGCGGCGTAAGCGGTCCCTTCAGGGGTGGCACATGCGGCGTCTGCAACTGGATGGATCACGACAGTGTTGAGTGATAGCTTCTCGCGGATGCGAGCAGCCATTGTCTGCAGATTTTCTGGTGTGTTGGTCAAAGGAGCAAAGCCTAGAAGGGCGTCGACTTGCTCAGCTTCGCGGAGGTTGAGGCCGAGGATGACCTTACCGAATTGCTCAAATTTTGAAAAGACACCGAGGACTTCTAGGAGGTCGGCCTCGGAGCGTTTCTCGGGATCGGCGAGGTCAAAAAAGAAGGTGCGGGCTCTATCCTTCGAACATGCGGGTAGGACTTTTTCGAGGAAACTATTAAAGACGTCGGTGAGGTAGGGAATCATCGTCCAGTTAACCATGGCGATGAGGTCGGACTCGTTGAATGCTTGGATCAGTTTGTCTTCGCCGGGTAGTTTGCAGAGGTGATCGTAGGTGATCTCGTCGAGGCTCGCCATCGTGCCGAACATGATCTTGCCGTCGTTAAATTCGGCAGCGTGGGTGATGCCAGGATCTGCAATGGAGATGGCATTGGTCTTTTTGGCGAAGTCGTGAAAAACGGGGTGGATGGCATCACGACCGATTGCACCGATGTAACGGACCTCGATGCCGTGAGCCGATTGAGCGCTCGCCATTATGGGACCGTTACCGCCCAGCTTTTCGACGATGGGCGCCATCTCAATGTTGGCGCTTTTGCCTGCTGCTGAGCCGATTCGCTTAGCAAAGTCTGTGATGGTAGGGATGGCATTGAACTGATCGCCAGGACCTGTGCGTTGGTCGACGGGGTGGACGATGACATCGACAAAGCCGTCGATCCCGACGAGTGCCTTTTTAGTGGGTGCGAGCGGGCTCTTTTCTTTGAGTTCTTGAAGAGTCTGGGTCTTGTATTCCATAGCGTGCAGCGCGATGCGCTGAGAGGTGGCCTACGGCCGAGTAAAAGTAAAGTGAAATTGAAAGAGTCGGAGCTGTCCTGGGCAAACTAATTTACTGAGGATACGAGGTGCGTGATAGGCGACTGTTTACGGAGAAGCGCGAACCTCTGTGGTATGCATGCCTGCAAGCTAAACTCTTATCCTACGCACTCCGTGCGAAGCACTAACTATTGCAATTCTGCGATTGAGCCAAAGTCGGCATCGAAAAGGCGCTTGTATGTGCGGACGGCAAGGCCATCGGTGAGTCCAGCGGTGTAGTCACAGAGACGGCGATGGCGACCGGTGGCATCGGCTTCGTGAGCGAGGAGTTCTTGGACTGCGGCTGGGAGCAAATTGAGCCCTTTACTGTCTGGTTCGACGCAGTTTTCACAAAGTGCCCGATACAGTCTCTCTAGGATGTAGCCCCCTTTGAATTCGATTTGTTGAAGCTGGGTGGATTTAAAAATGAGATCGAGGGCGATGTTCTTATAGAGGGCACTTTCGGCTTTGACGGCTGGATCGATCTCTAGGTCGAAGCTATGGCGCTGGGTGCGGTCGCTCATAAATCCGCTACGTGGATGCAGGGTACAGGCGTGGACGAAGGTGCCAACACGGCTGCCGAAGTAGGGTTCGTAGCTGTTGGTCCTAATCTTTTGGCAGAGGGTGTCGACGAGTTTGCTTTGTTCCGCGTTCAAGGTCTGGGTGGCGGCCCACTCGGTCAGGCTGCCCACGCTTATATAGCGGGCGTGGATGCCGTCGACGATGTCGTGCAGGGAGTAAGCGGTGTCGTCAGCCCAATCCATAATCTGGCATTCAATACTTTTGAATTTATTGAGTGCCTCGGCCTCGTGAAGGTCTGCGGGGAGGGTGGCTCCACCAAAAACTTGATCGCGCCATTGCGCTTGCTCGTCGTAGATAAAGTGGTTCTTGGGTGCCTTGCCAGTTTGTTTCAGCCAGTCGCCTTGAGTCGCTTTATACTTCATGACGCCGTCAAGGAAGGCGCGGGTCGGCGCAATGCCTTTGGTCCGACCAGGGCGTTCGTAGATGAGCTCGGTTAAAATTCGAAGCGTTTGTCCATTCCCTTCAAAACCTCCGTGCTTGGCCATAAGCTCGTTCAACTTGCGCTCGCCAATATGGCCGAAGGGAGGGTGCCCGAGGTCGTGCGCGAGGCAGATAGCCTCTGTTAGGTCGGCATCGATATGGAAAGATTCCTTGAGTAGATCTGAGCTATTTAGCAAAAATTCGCAAATCGACCGGCCTACCTTGGCGACCTCTATGGAGTGGGTCAGGCGGGTGCGGTAGAAGTCGTATTCGCCCGATTGAAAGACCTGCGTCTTGGATTGTAAGCGGCGAAAAGGGTAGGAGAAAATGATGCGATCACGCTCGATTTGAAAAGCTGTGCGGTAGTCGCCCTCCTGTGTGGTGGTCTCAGGAAAGCGCTCTAAGTCAAAAGCTGTGTAGAAATCGTTATGCATGGGTGCAGATTTTTTGAATTGATCAGTGAGGCCAATTTAATGTCTAATCTCAATGATGAAATACCCCATTCAACTAGGAACAATCGTAAGCGTGTTCGCGGGATTAGTGATCACTTCGCTTCTGCCATCTACTTTGGATGCACGTATCGGTGAGCGCCGAGAGTCGATTGAGCGCCGATTATTCAGTTCGGGCGGAATTGTGTATCGTGACGACACGATCGAAGAAAACCGCCGCAAGGGGATGCCTTACGCTCAGTATCTTGAATACCTGCCCAGTAATACATATGTGCGCATCTACTTCAAAACCTCCGACGGTCGTCGACCTTCCTCCTCAGAACTCAGTGATAGGCGAATGTCTGCAGGGTGGGATCTACACGTGGTTTATGTAAATGGGAAGTCGGCCATCGAGGTTTATAAGCGCAGTCAAGATATGACGGAGCAAGAGTTTAACCGACTGATGGCCATCCACGCGGGCGGCTCGTTTTGGAAGCGTCTCGACAAAGAGGATAAAGCCGAGGTGGTGAGTGCCTTTGGATTTGAGATGATTCGTGATGATGGCCTTGTGCGTGCCCAGAAGTTGGGCAGAGATTCCATTTTATTTTTCGAAGCAGAGATTGATGCTAAGCTTGCAGAAATGAAGACGAGTGACCTACAAGAAAAGGCTCCCGTTAGTGTGGATGGTTTTTAAAGTAGCGTAGTCATAAAAGGATGCCACTTTGTGGGGATGGCATATGGATGAGGTATTACCATGCGGACTACGAGCTCATCACTTTTTTTAAAAACGTCTTGCAGTGAAAAAGCTAACATCTAGACACAAGTCATAATTCTTGGAGAGATGGCAGAGTGGTCGAATGCGGTAGTCTTGAAAACTATTGAGCCGTAAGGTTCCGGGGGTTCGAATCCCTCTCTCTCCGCCACTTCAAGACGAAGTCGCCGAAGAGGCGGCAAGAGATAGGAGACGAGAACCACTGGGTTCGACGAAGCGCAGCGGAGATGGGGCATCCGCAGGATGATCGCGCAGCGATTTTGCCAGCAAACCCAATCCCTCTCTCTCCGCCACCTCAAGACGAAGCCGCTGAAGTGGCAGTAATAGTTAGGAGATGCGCCTTTTTTTTAGTAAAACAAATTTCGATCTAGGCTGCGGTATTGGATCGCTTCTAGGAGATGGGCAGTCTCGATTTGTTCGGTGCTAGCGAGATCGGCGATGGTGCGGGCAACTTTTAAGATACGGTCATAAGCACGGGCAGAGAGTGAGAGCTGCTCCATCGCTTGTTGGAGTAGATCACCTTGCTCTTTGTTAATTTCGCAATGCTTACGGATCTGCGAGTGCGACATGCGGGCGTTGCAGCGATTGGATGCGAGTTCGGTTTCTTGAAAGCGCACGTTTTGTAAGGCGCGGGCCGATTCGCAGCGAGCACGCATAAGTCCTGAACTTTCGCCTGGCTTGGAATTGCGCAGTTCTTCAATTCGCAGGGAGGGTGCCTCGATGTGTAGATCGATGCGGTCGAGTAGGGGGCCGCTAATTTTTGAGCGGTAGCGTTGAATCTGCGGTACGGTGCAGCGGCATTCGCGGGAGTTATCACCTGTGTAGCCGCAGGGGCAAGGATTCATCGCTGCGACTAGCATGACGGAGCAGGGCAGGGTTATTTTTCCCGCACTGCGGGAGATGCTAACTTGGCCGTCTTCGAGTGGTTGGCGGAGGACTTCGAGCGCGGAGCGTTTAAACTCAGGCAACTCATCGAGAAAGAGCACTCCGTTGTGTGCGAGCGAGATTTCGCCTGGCCCTGGAATTGAACCACCGCCGAGGAGGCCGATGTCGCTGATTGTGTGGTGCGGTGAACGGAAGGGTCGCCGAAAGTAGCGGTTGTTACCAGAAAGGGTGCTGCCTGCAGCGGATTGGATGCTGAGAATTTCGAGAAACTCGTCGATTTGAGGCTGAGGCATAATCGTAGGAATACGCTTAGCGATCATACTCTTTCCTGAACCCGGTGAGCCAATCATCAGTAGATTGTGACCACCACTGACCGCGATCTCGACCGCGCGGCGGACGGCGTGCTGACCCTTGACCTCGGCGAAGTCGATGCGCTTATTCTCGGGCGGGGTCTGGGAAAAACTACTCTGTTTAGCCGGCAATGGCTTTATAATGTATTCGTGGTTTAGGAAGCGCACTGCCTCGTCGAGACTGCCGACAGGGTAGATGGCGATGCCTTCAACCAGTGCCGCTTCGTCGGCGGATTCGGTCGATACAATGAGGCCGCGCTTGCCGAGTTTCTTGGCTAGCATGGCCATGGCGAGGGTGCCTTTGACAGGGCGGGTCTTGCCCGAGAGGCTGAGCTCGCCGGCGATCAGGAAGTGATCTAACTCGGTGTCTTCGCACTTTTTCATCGAAGCAAGGATGGCGAGCGCGATGGGTAGGTCGTAGGCGGGGCCTTCTTTACGGAGGCCGCCGGGCGCCAAATTGATGGTAGTGCGGGTCGCTGGCGTGCGGAAGCCACTATTAGCCATGGCGGAGAAGACACGGTCTTGCGATTCCTTAACCGCAGCATCGGGCAGGCCTACAAGGATAAATTTAAGCTCGCCCGCCTCGCCAGTATTCACTTCTACTTGAACGGGATGCGCATCGACGCCCACGAGGGCTGCGGATTGTGTGATTCCTAACATTGCTTCGATTTGTAATTATTAGAGCAATGGTGAACACTTATTCACTAATGTCACTATTTAAGTTATTTTGTTTATGAAGGTCGGCCTGAGCGGAGGGATTGGTTGCGGGAAGTCGACTGTACTTGGGTTTTTCCGGGAAGCGGGCTGGCGCACGGTTGATTCAGACGCAGTGGTGCGCGAGCTATTGGCTACGGATGCCGAAGTGCAGGCGCAGTTGCGCTCGCGCTGGGGCGAGGCGGTTTTTACCGATGGGGCAGTCGATCGCGTTGCTGTGGCCAAGCGCGTTTTCGGGCACGAGGGCGATTTAAAATGGCTGGAGGAGCTTCTGCACCCGCTCGTCCGCGAGAGCTGGCTAGCTTCGATCGACCAGGCTCCAGATTCAAACTGGCTGGTAGAGATTCCTTTGCTCTTTGAAAAAAGGCTTGAAAACCGCTTCGATTTAACCGTCTGTGTATCTAGCCCTCCTGATGTAGTCGCCGACCGTATGGTTGTCAGAGCTTACACAGAAGCGCAGATCGAGCAGCGCCGTAAGCAGCAGATGCCCCTCGAAGAAAAAATCGAGCGCGCCGATTTCCTTATTTCTAATGCGGGTAGCCTTGAATTTTTGAAACAACAAACCACGAGACTGATTGAACAGATCACCGCGCACTAATGCGGACTGCGTAGCTCGAAAACCCCAGTAACTTACTAAGAGGCATTCATAGCCTCACTAACAGACAGCCATGAGCACTGACGAAGAAAACGACGTCCTCCCTCAAGAGGACCATTCCACCTCTGCCGAAGCCACGCCCAAAAGGCGGGCGACTAAAAGAGCCGCGAAGAAGGCGACTAAAAAACCTGCGACTCCAAAGAGTGGCGCCGCAAAGGACTTGGGCGACACAGGGTCAGCCATGTTCACGCCTGGCGAGATCGTATCAGTGCAAGCAGGATCCGATGCGAAGCTATCTAATTCTTCGAGTGGCGACGATGAGGTGACTTTTAGCGCCGACATCAAAGTCGACCAAGTCGAAGAAAAAGATTTAGGCGACCAGCCAGAACCTAATCGCCCAAAGCAGCCCCGCGAATCCAAAGCAGGCCACGAAAACGAAGGCAAGGGGCATAAGCCAAACCACAACAACGGGCCGAAGAACCAGCACCCGAACGATCGTCAAAAGGGCAATGGTAAGTTTAACAAGAATAATAAAAACAACAACAAACGTAAGCGCGCCAAAAATAATCGATGGGATAAAAATAAGGCTAAGCGCGACCGCGAAGAGGAGACGCCGATCGAATTTGGCGAGCTGCTCGAGTGGGAGGTGCTCGAAAAGCGTGAAGATATCCTCGCTCTGGCCGAAGATCTGATGTCGGGCGGTGGCGAACCGCTCGATTATGTGCGGATTTATAACATGCTATTGCCGGAGCTGCGCGAAGAGGTCGCGTCGCTAGGGATCGATACGCCGAATGCGCCGAATCGCGATCAGTTGATCGATGCCATTACTAAGTATGCCGCCGACAAGAAAGCGGCTATTGTGACCACAGGCATCTTAGAGATTTTAGACGACGATGAGGGTGGCCTCATTGTTTACGAGCGCGACAGTTATCGAGTGAAAGCACTCAGCGCTTATGTGCCGCAGGCTTTCATTAAGCACTACGGCCTACAGCGTGGGCATATTGTCCGGGCGCAACTGCATCCACATCGTGAGGGTGAATCTTGCCCAATCGTCGTCAGGGTTGAATCAGTGATGGATCAGGATCCAGAGACTCTCAGCGAGATCGTTCCCTTCACCGAGCGTGTGCCTTACTATCCGACCTCTCGCATCTTGATGGAGGCCGATTCAGAAGCAAAGTGGGATAACCTTTCCATGCGTGTCGTTGATTGCCTCACGCCTGTGGGTTTCGGTCAGCGAGGACTTATCGTCGCACCGCCGCGTACGGGTAAGACCGTGCTCATGCAAGGCATGGCAAATTCTATTCAAAAAAATTATCCAGACTCTCACCTAATTATCCTTCTGATTGATGAGCGTCCCGAAGAGGTCACCGACTTTCGCCGCCAAGTCAGTGGCGAGGTTATCAGTTCGACTTTCGACGAAACAGCGGAGAGCCATGTTCATGCCGCTGAAATGGTAATCGAGAAGGCGCGCCGTATGGTCGAAGTCGGTAAAGATGTTGTTATCTTACTCGATTCGATCACCCGCTTGGCGCGAGCTTACAATACGACTATGCCTAGCAGTGGTAAGATCCTCTCTGGCGGTGTCGAAGCCAATGCCCTACAAAAACCAAAGCGCTTCTTCGGCTCCGCCCGTAACATTGAAGACGGCGGTAGCTTGACCATTATAGCGACTGCGCTAGTAGAGACGGGCAGTAAGATGGATGAGGTCATTTTCGAGGAGTTTAAAGGCACTGGAAATATGGAGCTTCACCTCGACCGTGGTCTTTCCGATAAACGCATCTTCCCTGCGCTGAGTATGGATAAGAGCGGCACGCGGAAGGAAGAACTACTCTATCATCCCGACGAAATGCTCAAAATTTATTCATTGCGTAGGGCAATGAAGGGCCTACCTTCTACAGATGCCATGGAAATGCTTATTCAGCGAATCAAGAAGACCAATACTAATGCGGAGTTCCTGATGAGCGTTGCTCGTTAATTGTCTATCATCACCATTTTCTACCCACCCTGATCATCATCTATCTGTGACCTCCGCCGACGAATTCGTTCTCCAACTATTAACTGACAAAGGGCTACTCGAAGAGAGTGCTATTGAGACTGCGCGTGCCAAGGTAAACGAGTCCGAGCATGACGGCAGCGAAGACACTGCTACGCTTGAGGCGCTCGTCGCCGACCAAAGTGTCAGTCAGCAGCAGATCGCTGAAGTGCTCGCCGATGAGTTTAACATGGAGACAGTCAATCTGGCCGATGTTCGTGTCTCGGCTGAGGCGCTAGAGGTGGTGCCTTTCGAGATCGCAAATCGTTACAAGGTCATTCCTCTAGAAGTGGATGACAGCGAAGCCGAACTCGCCGTATTTGACCCGCTCGATATGGACGCGATCGATAGCATTAGTCATGTGATTAAGCGCTCAATCACTTGCCGGGTCGCGCCGCTCGAAGAAATCGATAAAGCCATCCATCAATACTACGAAGGTGCCAGAGCAGGCGCTGTGGACGACATCTTTTCTGGGATTGAAGACCCCGATGCCGCCCCCAGTCAAATTGATCTTCCCTCCGGCGAAGATGCTAGCGAAGAAGAAGCGCCAATCATTAAGTATGTCCACATGGTAATCTCTGAAGCGCTCAAACGCCGTGCATCGGATATTCACATGGAACCTCTGGAGAAACGCTTTCGTGTTCGCTACCGCATCGACGGCGTGCTTCATGAAGTGGAAAACCCACCCAAGCGCCTACAGCCTTCCATCGTTTCTCGCATTAAGCTGATGTCCAATGTCAGCATCGCAGAAAAGCGCGTGCCGCAGGATGGACGTATTAACATTAACGTCGGTGCGAAGATTATTGACCTTCGTGTTTCAACCCTGCCGACCGCTTTTGGCGAGAGTATCGTTATGCGTATTCTCGATAAGGAGAGCCTGAGTCTCGGTCTGCCCCAGCTAGGTTTCTTCAGCGACGACCAAGCCGTTTTCGAGAAAATCATCGCACTGCCCGATGGTGTCTTCCTCGTCACAGGGCCTACCGGTTCGGGTAAGTCGACCACTTTGTATTCGGCGCTCAACTGTATCAATCACCCTGACCGAAAGATCATCACTGTTGAAGACCCCGTTGAGTATGAGATGCCCGGCGTGAATCAGGTGCAAGTGCGCCGTGATGTCGGTATGACTTTCTCCTCCGCCCTGCGCTCGATGCTACGCCAAGCGCCCAACATCATTATGGTTGGGGAGATCCGTGATAAAGAAACCGCCGAAATAGCGATCAATGCTGCCCTAACTGGGCACATGGTTTTCAGTACTCTGCACACTAATGACGCGCCCAGCGCAGTCAGTCGCCTCATTGATATCGGCATTAAGCCCTTCCTTGTAGCCGCCGCCGTACGTGCTGTGCTTGCCCAGCGTCTCGTGCGCCGTAACTGCCCTAATTGCCGCGTTCCCTTCGAGCATGATGAAAAGCTTTTGAACTCGCTCGGCATTCGCTCTGACCAGATCACAGATGCTTCCTTTATGAAGGGCGAGGGTTGCCTGAAGTGCAACGGCACAGGCTTCCGTGGCCGAGTCGGTGTCTTCGAGATGTTCCAAGTCAATGAAGAACTCCAGTCGATGATTTACGAAGAGGCGAGCCTCGTTGCTTTACGCGATAAAGCTCGCGAAATGGGTATGCGCAACATGCGAGAAGATGGCATTCGCAAGATTATAGGTGGTATTACGACACCGCAAGAAGTTCTCCATGCTACTGTGTCCGATTCTATTTAACCAACTCTAATTACGATGAGCTATGAAATGAATGACCTCTTGGAACTGATGATCGACCAAGGCGCATCAGATCTTCATATTGAAGTCAATCAGCCGCCGACGCTTCGTATCAGCGGATCAATGCTTCCTGTCGAGGGGCCGAAGCTCGACCCCGAAGATGCTGAGGCTTTGATGAAGTCCATCACCTCGGAGACCAATCAGGAGCAAGTCATGGCTACCGGCGGGGCCGACTTCGGCTTTGCTTACCAAAGCAAAGCTCGTTTTCGTGTCAGTGTTCTGCGCTCCAAGGGTCACTTCGGTCTCGTGCTTCGCCAAATCCCAAATGACCTTTTCTCCCTTAGCGATATTGGCCTGCCCGATACAATCTTAGAACTGATTAACCGCCCACGTGGGCTCATCCTCGTAACGGGACCGACTGGTTCGGGTAAGTCTACCACGCTGGCATCAATGATCAACTGGATCAACGAAAACCACGACGGCCACATCATCACGATTGAAGATCCGATTGAGTATTTTCACGATCATAAAAAGTGTATCGTTACTCAGCGCGAAGTGGGGAATGACGTCGCCTCCTTTTCTTCCGCAATTCGCGGTGCACTACGACAAGACCCTGATGTCATCCTCGTCGGGGAAATGCGCGATCTCGAAACGATTGAGGCCGCCATAGGTGCAGCCGAGACTGGTCACTTAGTCTTTGCCACTTTGCATACTACTGGCGCGGCACGCACCGTTGACCGTATTATCGACGCCTTCCCTGCAGATATGAAGGATCAAATACGCACGCAACTCGCCTCCTCAATCATCGCAGTTATTTCTCAAGTGCTTTGTAAGAAAACTGGTGGCGGACGCATTGCCTCATTCGAGATCATGGTCACGACCACGTCGATCGCGCAGCTTATCCGCGAGAACAAAACCTTCCGCATAAATTCTGACATACAGACTGGTGCCAGTCGCGGTATGATCGGCCTCGACGCGCACCTGCTCAGCCTTTTTAAACGTAACTTGATAAGTGCCGACGAAGCACTCGGTAAATCCCAGACCTCCGATACCATGCGTGCTAAGTTACTCGAAAATGGAGCAACTCTTACGACTTAAATCATTCCTCAACCCTAAAGATTCTCAGATCCTACCTCGATGTTCGAAGATCATAACGATACAGTTTACGAAATAATTAAAGGTGCCAGCCTGCTCGAACCAGCTCAGCTTGAAGAGCTCAACGAGTCGCACCTCCACACTGGCAAGTCGCTAGCCGACGCCGTGATTGACTCTGAAGTAGTCGATCGGGAGCAGGTTCTAGCCGCTGTGGCGGAGTATCTCGGCTATGAGTATTTGGCTTCCCCACCGAATAAGGTGAAAGAGGATATTGCCAGCGCCGTACGACCCAGTGTGGCTCGCATGTATGCCGTGGTTCCCTACGAGGTCAGCAATACCTCCGTCTCCTTGCTCGCGCAGGATCCTTTTAATCCCGCGATCATCGATGATCTCACCTTTACCTTAAATAAAGACATCACTATCGTTGTTTGTAATCCTGAGCATATTGATTCCCTCCTCATTGCGACCTACGGCGAGGAAGATTCATCGATTGACGATATACTCGGCGATCTCGGCGAAAGCTTCACTGAATCCCAGGATGATCTCTCTGAGGGGGATCTTACGGACATGGCGAACCAAACTCCCATCATCCGCTTCGTGAACCTCGTGCTTCAGCAAGCAATTAAGGATAAAGCGTCTGACGTCCACTTTGAACCCTTCGAAGATCAGTTCCGCATCCGCTACCGGATCGACGGTGCTCTTTACGAGATGGCGCCTCCACCAAGGAATCTGGCCGTTCCCGTGACCTCGCGCGTTAAAGTGCTGTCCAACATGAACATCTCCGAAACACGGATTCCTCAGGATGGTCGCATTAAGATGACCATCGCAGGTCGCCCTGTGGATCTTCGTGTATCGACATTACCAACCCAGTTTGGCGAGTCCGTGGTGCTCCGTGTCCTCGATAAGTCGGTGGTCAACCTCGACCTCGAAGCACTCAGTTTGCCCGACGATATTTTACAAACGATTCGGAGCCTTGTGGATCGTCCCAACGGTATATTTATTGTAACCGGCCCTACTGGATCCGGTAAGACCACTACACTTTACAGTGCGCTTCGCGAGGTTAACAGCGTCGAAACTAAGATTCTTACAGCCGAAGATCCCGTCGAGTATGAGATTGACGGCATTATGCAGGTTGCGGTGAACCACAAAGTAGGCCTCGACTTCTCTCGCGCACTCCGCGCCTTCCTCCGTCAAGACCCTGACAAGATCATGGTCGGTGAGATTCGTGACTTGGAGACCGCGCAGATCGCCGTGCAAGCCTCCCTAACGGGACACGTTGTTCTGAGTACGCTTCACACCAATGATGCACCAGGTGCTGTCACCCGCCTTATTGATATGGGCTTGGAGCCCTTCCTCATTTCCGCCTCACTAGAAGCTATTCTCGCGCAGCGCCTCGTTCGTCGCATCTGCCCCAGTTGTCGCACCGCTTACGAGCCAGGCCACGAGCTCATCGAAATGCTCGACGTCGATCCGCTCGAAATCGCCGATAAAGATTTCTTCTACGGCGATGGTTGTGCCGAATGTAGCAACACTGGCTATCGCGGCCGTGTAGGTCTCTTTGAAATGATCGTTGTGTCCGACGCCATTCGCGAATTGATTAATAACCGCGCTCCTACGCTCACTATTAAACAAAAAGCGCTTGAGCAGGGGATGCGAAGCTTGCGTGATGACGGGTTACGCGCCATTTTTGACGGCAATTCTACAATTGAAGAGGTTCTTAAATATACATAAACATCCATATTCCCCATGGCAAAATTCAAATATACGGCGATTGACGCCAACGGTAAGCAAAAGACCGGCACGGTCGAAGCGGCCAGTCAGGACGAAGCGAGTTCAAAACTCAGCGCTTCCGGCTTGATGCCCACAAAGATCACCGATGCAGGCGGCGGTGCCACTGCGAAAGCAGCTCCTAAAAAAGGCGGCAAAAAATCTAAGAAGTCGGGTGGTGGCTTCGGTAAAGTCATCAAAGGAGAGGAACTCACTACCTTTACGCGTCAGCTAGCGACACTTCTGGATGCAGGCTTGCCTCTACTACGGGCGCTCGAAGTGATGATCCGCCAAGAGAAAAACCTTCGCTTTAAAGCGATCCTCGAGCAGATCGCTGATCAAGTTAAGTCTGGTAACTCCTTTTCCGACGGACTTACGCAGCATCCTAAGATTTTTGACCGTCTATACGTCAACATGGTGCGTGCTGGTGAAGCCGGCGGTGTGCTTGACGTTGTGCTCGCGCGTCTCGCGGGCTTTATGGAAAAGGCATTGAAGACCAAGAAAAAGGTTAAAGCAGCCATGGTCTATCCAATCGTGGTCGTCGGTGTCGCTGTTTCGATTGTGGCGCTCCTTATGGTCGTAGTGGTTCCCAAGTTTGAGACTATCTTTGAGGATATGCTCGAAGGTGCCGCACTACCAGGTCCAACGCAACTCGTGGTCGGCGTCAGTAATTTCATGAGTGGAAA
This sequence comes from Puniceicoccaceae bacterium, assembly GCA_003331195.1. Lineage (GTDB taxonomy): Bacteria > Verrucomicrobiota > Verrucomicrobiia > Opitutales > Coraliomargaritaceae > Thalassobacterium. Next base: position 13,725 of record QOOZ01000018.1, read on the forward strand.
TATATTGTGGACCATCATCATTCTGGTCATCGCTTTCTTTGCCTTTAAGTTCTTCATGAATACGTCTGTTGGTTCAAAGATGTTCAACTGGCTATCGATCAACACCCCCAAGGTCGGCGATCTAGTGCGTAAGGTGAACATCGCTCGCATCACTCGTACCTTCGGTACGCTCCTCTCCAGTGGTGTTCCTATCTTGCAGTCGATCACAATCACTAAGGATATTACAGGTAACAAATTCTACGAAAACGCACTTACTCGTATTCACGACAGCGTGCGTGATGGTGAGTCTCTCGCCGCACCTATGGCACGCGAGTCTGTTTTCCCCAATATGGTCACCAGTATGGTCGACGTGGGTGAAGAGACGGGTGAGCTTGCTGAGATGCTTAATCGAGTGGCGGATAACTATGACGAAGACGTAGACAACGCCGTGGCCGGGATCACTTCGATCATTGAGCCCGTCATGATCGTGTTCCTCGCGGTTGTCGTCGGTTTCATTGTCATCGCGCTCTTCCTGCCCATCGTTGAAATCATTAAGCAACTCACTGGCTGATCCTGTCGAAAAGGTTTTTTTAAAGCCCGCAGCGCGCCGTGCCTGCGGGCTTTTTGTTTTCAAGCTTGAAAGCCGCGCGGTGGACCGCACCGTTGGCTACCTTCCTATTTTTACTTCATGTCTGAGATCGCTAAAGCCTACGAACCGAAAGAAGTCGAACAACGCTGGTATGCCAACTGGCTTGAAGCCGGCTGCTTCAAAGCTGGGGCGGACTACGCTAAGGAGCCCTACGCAATCATGATTCCACCGCCCAATGTGACGGGCATGCTGCACATGGGGCACGTTCTGGACAACACGCTACAAGACATCTTCGTTCGCCGTGCTCGCTTAGAGGGTAAGGCAGTGCTCTGGCAACCAGGCACCGACCATGCGGGTATCGCTACGCAAACCAAGGTCGAGAAGCAACTACTCGAGGCGACTGGTCAGACGAAATATGACCTCGGGCGTGAAGCCTTTCTCGATAAAGTGTGGGATTTCCGTGAAGAGTCGGGTGGGGTCATACTCAATCAACTTCAAAAGCTCGGCGCATCTTGCGACTGGGATCGCACCAGCTTCACATTGGATGAGGATTACTCCAAGGCAGTCTTAGATGCCTTTGTTAAATTCTACAAACGCGGTTACATTTATCGCGGTAAGCGTATGGTTAATTGGTGCCCGGCTACTCGCACTGCAATCTCCGACGAAGAAGTTAATATGAAGCCGCAGAACGGCTTCTTTTTCAAAATGCGTTACGAGCTCGTCGAAGCAGACGGTGCGCGCACGCACCTGGAAATTTCAACCACCCGTCCTGAGACGCTGATGGGCGACTCCGCTGTAGCCGTCCACCCAGAAGATGAACGCTATAAGCACCTAATCGGCAAGGCAGTGTGGCGCCCTTTCCCGAGGGCAGAAATCCCCATTATTGGTGATGAATATGTCGACCGTGAGTTCGGCACCGGCTGCCTCAAAGTGACACCTGCCCATGACAAGAACGACTTCGAAATCGGGCAGCGCCACAATCTTGAAGTGATCGAAGTGATCGACGCTGAGGGGAAGCTTAATGATCTCGCGGGAAAAGAATTTGATGGAATGGATCGTTTCAAAGCCCGCAAAGTAGCCGCGCAAAAGCTAGAGGAAATGGGCCTGCTGCTCGAGCGAGAACCCTATGAGAATACCGTCGGATTTTCCGAGCGTGGCGACGTGCCGGTTGAACCGCGCCTCTCAGAGCAGTGGTTCCTCAAATACTCAAAGGTCGAGGAAGCCAAGCGTGCGGTTGAAAATGGCACTATTAAATTTCATCCTGATCGTTGGAAAAAGACTTACCTCCACTGGCTTAATGGTATTCAAGATTGGTGCATTAGTCGCCAACTCTGGTGGGGGCACCGCATCCCTGTCTGGTACAAAAAAGGAATGGAGCGTATGGCGCTTGACTTTGAAAATCCCGACCACGTCCACGTTTCGGTCGAAGGTCCAGCTGACCCCGAAAACTGGGAGCAAGAAGAAGATGTGCTCGACACCTGGGCGTCCTCCTACCTCTGGCCAATGGCTAATCTCGGTTGGCCGAATCCGACAGAAGCCCAGCAGAAGGAGCTCGATTTTTGGTATCCGACTTCCACTCTGGTTACAGGTTTCGATATTATCTTTTTCTGGGTCGCCCGTATGATCATGGCGGGCATCGAACTCTATGGGGACGATGCCAAAGATCTGACCGACGAACAGATCGCAAAGCGTATCCCTTTTAAAAACATTTTTATTCACGGTCTCATCCGTGACGAGAAGGGGCGTAAAATGTCGAAATCCCTCGGCAACTCGCCAGATCCACTTGATTTGATCGTGAAATATGGCGCCGATGGCCTTCGTTTCGGAATCTGCAACATAGCACCTTCAGGTTCTGATATTCTATTTTCTGAAGAGCGCATTCAGATCGGACGCAACTTTTGTAATAAACTCTGGAACGCCGTGCGTTTTCGGCAGATGAGTGGTCCCATGGCCGACAACTCGAGCTTCGAGGCCATTATAAGCCGTATTCATCCGGATCTGTTCGACGATTACGATCACTGGATTTTGGGTCGCCTCCATCATGTCACTGCCGACCTCGAAAAGTGCTTTACCAACTTCGAGATTTCGCCGCTCACACACCAGATTTACGCCTTTTTCTGGGGAGACTTCTGTGACTGGTATGTGGAAGCCTCTAAGGGAAAACTGAAGGCTAGCGAAGAGCTACGTGATAACTGCCTCGCCATTCAAGACCTTGTTATTCGCCAGGTATTGCAATTAGCTAACCCTATCATTCCGCACATTACTGAGGAACTGTGGGAGGGCTTGGGTTATGGCGAAGTGGTCGCTTATATACAATATACCCCGCTAACAAAGGCCATGACCCTCGAGGAGCGTGTTCCTGTAGACAACGATTCTATCGGTCGTGTGACTAATCTGCAGGAGCTTATCTCGCAAGCACGGGCGCTCAAAGCCCAATACAACCTAGCTAGCAAGCGTGACGTCGCCATTTTTCACGGCGCCGAAGGTATCGCAGCCTCTGTTATTGCTGAAAACTCTAGCATGATTCAAACACTCGCAGGATTGGGTAGTCTTGAGACCCTAGGCGAGAAGTCCGCTGATGGCTTACCCGCTATCGTGACACCACTCGGAACCCTCTACCTAGATTTGACTAGTAGCATCGATGTTGAAGCGGAGAGAGCACGCCTGACTAAAGAGCTTGAAAAATTGAACAAGCTCGTCGCCGTTGGGGAGAACAAACTAAAGAATCAACAGTTCGTCGAAAGCGCGCCCGAAAAGGTTGTTGCTGGTGCCCGCAAGCAGTTAGCAGAGACGACCGAAAAGCGTGACGAGACACAGCGTATTTTGGAAGGTCTGTAATCAAATCAAAGGCTGGCTTTTTAACTGATGTCGAGTCGCTTATAGTAATTTAGCTCTTAGCGAGATCAGCATGAAAAAACGCGCTCCCAATAAGGAGCGCGTTTCGCGTACAGAAGATATTTCGTTGGCTACGGCTGCGCAGGGATTTCTTCTACGTCCCCATGAGGGATGCGATACTGGGATCAATTGGCAGCTGCGAGTTACGGTTGACCTTTCTAAAATCTAAGGCACGGATTTGTATTATGGTCGATTCGCTAGAAGGCTACAGCTATGGAGCACTAGAGCAAATACTCTCTGGTGCCGGGGTAAACCCAGTTCACGCAAAGCCCCTCTTCAGCGCTGTGCAACGTCGACTGGTCAGTAAAAATTTAAACGTGGCCGAGGGTATTTTGCCGCCCGTCGCTCGCTGGCTCTCGACCGCGGAAGCACCCGTTCTCTGTCCTACGAAACAGACGCATTGCAGTCCGAGCGGCGATGGCTTCACCGAGAAGTACATGCTTCGTCTCGCCGATGGCGCCGAGGTCGAGGCAGTGCGGATGGGGTTCCCAGGCAGATTTACTGCCTGCCTAAGCACCCAGGTCGGATGCGCGATGGGCTGTGTCTTTTGCGCAACGGGGCAGATGGGTTTTTCTCGGCATCTCACCACGGGCGAGATTGTGGCGCAGGCCCATCACGTTGAGCGTGGACTCCGCGAGAGCCACGGCGAACGTTTGCGTAACATCGTGATGATGGGAATGGGCGAACCATTACATAATTTTGAACCCGTGATGGAGGCACTCGGTATTATAACAGACAACCGTGGCCTGAACATCGGACCTGCTCGGGTCGCCATCAGCACGGTGGGTCATATTCCGGGTATTTTGAAACTGGCGCGTCATCCCAAACGCTACTCGCTCGCGGTCAGTCTACATGGTGCGAGTGATGAAGAACGCGGTAAACTAATCCCAGTGAATAAGAAGTGGCCACTAGCTGACCTCATTGATGCTTGTCGTGAATATACTGCAATTAAACGGGCGAGGGTGTTCTTTGCTTGGACATTAATTGGTGGGGTTAATGACAGTAAGGATCATGCGTTTCGACTGGCAGAACTCCTCAAAGGCATCGATGCGCATGTTAATTTAATCCCACTCAATGCAACCGATGGTTACGAAGGTGAAGCTCCCGAGGAGGCGAATGTTCGCGAGTTTCAAGGTATTATCCAAGCGTCTGGCTTACCTAGCACCGTGCGCCAAAGGCGCGGAATCGATGTGGCCGCTGGCTGCGGACAACTAAAGGCTAGACGTTTAAGTAAGCAGTAGCCCCGCCTTAAGTCCTCCGCTTTTGGACGGCAGTTGCTAGCGTCTCTAAGATAGCCTCAGTAGCGGGAAAGTCGATACAGGCGTCGGTGATACTCTGTCCGTAAGTGCTACTACCGTTGGACTCGTAGTTTTGGCGACCAGCGACGAGATGACTTTCTAGCATGACACCGGCGATGCCTTTTTGACCCTTAGCAATTTGCTCGGCCAACACGCGGGCGACTTCGCTCTGACGAGTGTAGTCTTTGTTGCTGTTACCGTGGCTGCAATCGACGACCACATAAGGCGGTAAATTGACGCCTGCTAGCTCATCGAGAATCGGCTCGATGCTTCGGGCTTCATAATTAGGGCCCGTGCGATTGCCGCCGCGTAAAATGACATGGGCGTCGGGGTTGCCAGTGGTTTGGAAAATGGCAGTCACGCCCTCCTTGGTAACAGACGGAAACCAATGCGCTTGACCCGCAGAGCGGGCGGCATCGATTGCAATCTGCACGTTGCCGCTAGTACCGTTTTTAAAACCGACAGGCATAGAGAGACCAGAAGCGAGTTCTCTATGGATCTGGCTCTCAGTGGTACGTGCACCAATTGCAGACCAAGCTATGGCATCGGCGATAAATTGTGGTATAATGGTGTCGAGAAATTCGGTACCCGTGGGGAGGCCGATTTCGCACACATCGATCAGCAGTTTACGCGCAATGCGCAGACCCTGGTTGATCTCGAAGCTGCCGTCGATTTCTGGGTCGTTGATCAAACCCTTCCAGCCGACCACAGTACGCGGCTTTTCAAAATAGGTCCGCATGATGATCTGAAGGTCGTCTTTGTATCTTTCGCGCAGAGGCAGCAGGCGTTCGGCGTATTCGAGTGCCGCTTTATTGTCGTGAATCGAACAGGGGCCACAAACCACACAAAGGCGGTCGTCGTCGCCCCGAAGGATGGCACTACTCTCCTTGCGACCTTGTTCAGTCACCTTTGTGGCCAATTTTGTGAGTGGGATTTCTTCGATCAGAATCGAGGGTGCGAGGAGAGGACGTGTTTGAGCGATGCGGATATTGTCGTGAGGAGTCATCTTAAAATGTGGCAAAGTAAAATACTGATGGAACATCAGTAGCGAGTAGAGGGTGAATCTTAACAATTTGACCTAAGAAGTAATTGAAGTGGCTATCCCTCCGGTAACAGAAGGAATAAATGTCTATTTAGGAATGACGTCCGATAAGTTAGTTACGAATAGCATACCCAGACTGAAGGCATTAAAGAAAGCGTGAAACCAAATCGCGACGAGTATGCTTCCAGTTTTTTCATAGATACGTGCTAGGAAGATGCCAACTAGCACCAGCGGAAGAAAAGACAACAGGTTCCAGTGTATCATTGAGAAAAGGATGCCGCTAGCAATTTGCGCTGGGAGCACAGTGGTTTGGCTTTTGAGGAAACGATAAAGGCAGCCGCGGAAGATGAGTTCTTCGACGATAGGTGCGAGTACGACGGCTGCAATGACGAGCAAGCCGATGGCGACAGGATCACCGCCGCCTTGGAATAGGGTGACGAGGTCTTGTTGCTCAAGATTTTCAATCAGACCTAACTCTTGGAATGCGGCTAGGACCTCGGCCCAAAGGAGCGCTGCGATCCACACGCCCGGAAGTAGCATGAGGAAGAGTGGGAGCGCTTTTTTGAAAGATGTAAAGATCGAGAGCTTGGTGTTATTCAGTCGGCTTGCATAGAGGCCGGGGTAGAATCGACGGGCTCCATAGAAAACAGCCAACATAGGCAATTGTAGGCATATCACGGCAAGCACTGCGAGCCATGGTGTCAATTCTGGTGGCCCTTCGCCTTTCGCAGGCGCATCAAAAAAAAGAAGACTTGCTGCGACTTGCACCACATAGACAAAAATAAGCATCGCGCAGATGTAGATTCCGAAGTTGACCCAGCCGATCGGCCAAGCGGGTGTCCCGGGATCGTGTTCTATGGTGCTTTCTGGCTTCTGGATGTGGCGAATCCATAGCGCGAGGCTGCTTCCGAGAATAAGCAAGATAGATAGCGATGCCACGATCAGTGGGGCATCGACTTGTGGGTCTGCCTGCATTCGCTCAAGCGGTAATGGATTGACCGTCGAAGACTTGTCGCCCGTCGACGTAGGTCGATTTAACGACGCCTTTCAAGGTTTTACCATGCCATGGGCAGTTGCGCGATTTACTGAAGAATTTATTGGCATCGACTTTCCATTCCTCGTCGGGATTGAAGAGGCAAATATCGGCAGGTGCGCCCGTACTGAGTGTGCCCGCGTCGAGTTTACAGATCTCAGCTCCCTTGTGCGTGAGTAGGGCAACGACTTCACTCAAGCTGAGGCGCTTATGGTGGTAGAGCGTAGTCAATGAACTAGCTAGTGAGTTCTCTAGACCGATGATACCGAAAGGCGCGGCGTCGAACTCTTGATCTTTCTCGGTGAGCGAGTGAGGTGCGTGATCGGTTGCAATGCAGGCGAGGGTCCCATCTATAAGCCCTTCAATAAGCGACTCGCGGTCGGCATCAGTACGAAGTGGGGGGTTCATTTTAAAAACGGTATCGTAGTCGCGTAAATCCGCATCGGTGAACTCGATGTGGTGCGGGCTGGCTTCACCGCTAACAGAGGCTCCACGATCAATGGCGCGACGCAGTATATCAACCGAAGTAGCCGAGCTGATGTGCTGCATGTGGATGTGCGCGCCTGTGAGTTCTGCAAGGATCACATTGCGAGCCACAACGATGTCTTCAGCGGCTTTCGGCCACCCTTGCAGGCCAAGCCTAAGTGACCATTCGCCTTCGTTCATAACTGCGCCTTCAGTTAGGCTTGCGTCTTGGCAGTGATCCATGATAGGGAGGTCAAACATCTTCGCATACTCGACCGCGCGGCGCATGATCTCGTTGCTCTGTACGCAAGCGCCATCATCTGTCATGGCGATGACGCCCGCTTTTTTGAGTTGGCCAGTCGGCGCGAGTTGCTCGCCCTTCATTCCAACGGTGAGGCAGCCTGTGGGATACACGTGGACGACGGCTTCGCGCTCGACCTTATCCATGATGCGTTGGATGGTGCCTGCGTTATCACAGACGGGGCTTGTGTTCGGCATGCACACGACAGAGGTGAAACCACCTGCTGCTGCCGCTTCGGTGCCGCTACGGATATCCTCTTTGTGCGTCTGACCTGGGTCTCGAAAGTGGACATGGATATCGACTAAACCTGGGGCGACGACGAGGCCTGTCGCATCGACTATGCTGGCGTCGGCCTCTTGTGCTTTACTTATACTATCGACGATTTTCCCATCGACAGCAAAAATGTCACCGACTGCATCACGTTGATTAGCGGGATCAATGACCCTACCGTTTTTAATCCAAAGTATGTGACTCATTATAGTGTTTCTCTATTCCAGTGTCTTAATATTTTATACGGGCAGCTCGATGGCTTGCTTGTGATAGGCGCAAGAGCAGAGGTGGAGGATTGCCATCCGGACGACGATACCGTTGGTCACCTGTTGCAGAATCACGGACTGGTCGGAGTCGGCCAGTTCGGAGTCAATCTCAACGCCTCGGTTGATAGGGCCCGGATGCATGATGATCGCCCCAGGTTTAAGCCAGGAGGCTCGCTCCTTATTTAGACCGAAGGAACTGGTGTATTCACCAATTGAGGGGAAGTGAGTGGCGGTCTGTCGCTCGTGCTGAATTCGTAGCAGCATGACCGCGTCGGCACCTTCTAGCGCTGGCTGTAGCTTGTGGCTTACAGTGACTCCCATTGCTTCGAATGCTTTTGGCACTAGTGTACTAGGACCAGCAATCGTAACTTTGGCCCCCAGCTTTTGCAGGCAGATGATATTAGATCGAGCGACTCGGCTAAAAAGAATATCACCGAGAATGGTGATCCTCTTGCCGTCGAGTGAGCCGAATTTTTCCAATAGAGTGAAGGCATCTAGAAGCGCTTGCGTGGGGTGAGAGTGAGCGCCGTCACCTGCATTGATCACTGGGATGTCGACGACTTTGGACAAATAATTGGGCGCACCCGAAGCAGAGTGGCGCATAATGATGATATCTGCCTTGAGCGCTTCCATGTTACGCGCAGTATCACGAAGAGTCTCTCCCTTGGTCAGGCTACTCGCACCTCCTGTTACAGTGATTGTATCTGCGCTGAGTCGGCTGGCAGCCACCTCGAAGGCGAGCCGCGTTCGAGTGCTTGGCTCTAAAAAAAGATTCACCACCGTGCGGCCGTTGAGGTAGGGCTGCTTCATGTTATCCGCTTCTATCGCCTTCTTGAAGGCAGTCGCGGCGGTAAAAATCGTCTCAACCTCTTCACGGGAGAGAGGCTCCACATCGATCAGGTCTTTTCGGTTCCAGGATAGGCTTTGGCTCATGAGTTTTATAATAAGGCTCCGAAATCGGAAATCTGAGCCGTCTTGAGGAAAGGGCAACGAGAAATCTGGATAAATATTTGAGCGTAAAGCTTCAATTTTGACGCCCGCAGCTGTTAGTTACTTTACTTCGACCGTTTTTAAGCGTGTAGCTTCTACCTTAATCTCAGCCCCAAATTCGCGCAGGCGAGGATATCGAACGCTTTTTGACTGTGGTCGAGTAGTTTACCGAGGTCGCGTAAGGTCAGCAGGCTGAAAGTGATAGCGGACTCGTCGACGTAGATGTTCAGATCTAGTTTTGGCAGCTTGAGCTCGAAGGCGCTACCGTCTGGCTCATAGGTCATCGCTTTGGCCAGTTCGGGAATGTCCTCCAGTGTGTCGATCTTATCCTCGATCTGTATCGGACTGGCGAATTCGATGATCAGGTGGTCGCAGTGGTGAGTGAAGCAATTGTGGAAGCGGGGATCAGTCGCGATCTTCTCCGTGTGAAGAGCCACGATCTCGGTAGTCAATAGATAGTTTTTTGGGTCTTGGGGGCATTGATCGACTCGTATTTGGAGGTCGAAATCGGGTGTTTTGATCCACGCAAAGCCGTCCTCGCAAGTATATACAAAATCTCGCCGTTTGTAGCCAAAGAAGCTTTGAATGTGGGTAAAGAGACTGTCGGCAGTCTCTTTCACCTCAGATTGCCCTACCTTGCGAACGAAGCTTTGCGTGGCGTCGGTATGTCCGTCTGGCAAGTGGTGATGCTTCTGGTATCCGCCCAGCTTGCGAACGCGCCCAGGGGTTGTACCTACGATACGGTTCTGGTTTCCAGGTGAATTGACTGGGGGGTTCGCTTTGATGGCGACCAAGTTGAACTGGGTACAGAGCGAGTTCAATATTGGATATCGGCAACGAGAAGTTCAAATTAGTACTTTACAAGGTGCCCAGAAACCTGTGCTTTCCACCACTCTCCCGAATTTCTCATGCAGAAAACACGCAAATCCATCGCAAAACGCTTCAAGAAGACAGGCACCGGTAAACTCCTGCGTCGTACGCCAGGACACCGTCACCTCCTTCGCAATAAAAGTGTCAAGCAACGGCGCCGTGCAGGTAGCAGCAAATTGGTCGCTCCTGGCCAACGTGCGAACCTCATCCGCGGTCTGCCTTTCGCTTAAACAATCAAGAAGACTGTTTTAATAATATTAACTCACGCTAGTCGGGTAACATGAAAATGGGCGACCCAACAGCGACCTAAACGAGAGATAACACAACATGCCTAGAGCCTCCAATGGTCCCGCGACGCTTGCTCGTCGTAAAAAAGTTCTGAAAAAAGCCAAAGGCTATTTTGGAAATAAATCACGTCTTTTTCGCTACGCTAAAGACGCCGTCGATCGCGCCGAAGTTTACGCTTACCGTGACCGTCGCAAAAAGAAGACCGAGTTTCGTCAACTCTGGATCGTCCGTATCAACGCGATTTGTCGTAACAATGGCATCAACTATAGCCGTTTTATCAACGGGCTGAAGAAAGCAAACATCGACATGGATCGTAAACAACTCTCCGAGCTAGCGATTCACGACGAAGCTGCCTTCCTTGTGCTCATCGAGAAGGCTAAAGAAGCTCAGACTGCTTAATTAGGCAGTTCGAGTAACTGATTACTTTACAAAGGTCGATTCCCTACAGGGAGTCGGCCTTTTGTATGTATTCCACTAAGCTAGGGGCTTTGTAAGTGATACCCCTGCAATCTTGACTTTGAAGTCATAATAACTTTGAGTATTCAAAGTATGAATTTCTATAGATCGATACTTTGCTCAATATCTGTATTTTTGATAAGCCACTTCCTCTTGGGCTGCGCAGGGGAGCCGGATGCTCGCTACGATACAGATGGGTCTGCTGAGCCTTACAAAATTGTCTGCACGGTTGGCATGATCACCGATATTGTGGGCAACCTGGCTGGTAACTATGCCGAGGTGGAAGGTATCATAGGCGAGGGCATAGACCCACACCTTTACAAACCGACTCGTGGCGATGTGATCAAGTTGAGTCAGGCCGATGTGGTTTTTTATAACGGTCTCCTACTTGAAGGTAAAATGACCGATGTACTCGTAGGCGTCGCTTCAAAGGGTAAGCTGGTCAAGGCCGTGACCGAAGCCATTCTTGAGGAGACCGACTACCTTTTGGAAAAAGATGACGGCTCGGCATACACCGACCCGCATGTGTGGATGGATGTCTCAGGCTGGCTCCGCGCGATACCTGTGGTCGCGGAAACTTTAGCTGTCTACGATCCTGAAAATGCCGAGGCCTATCATAGTAAGGCTACCGTTTACGCCGAGCAACTCGAAGCACTCGACGCCTACGCTAAAGTGGCGATGTCAACAATTCCGGAGTCGCAGCGTGTTCTCGTCACGGCGCATGATGCCTTTCAATACCTCGGTCGCGCATACGGTATCGAGGTAAGGGGTATCCAAGGTATGAGCACCGAGTCTGAAGCGGGCGTCCGCGATCTTGAAGATTTAGTCGACTTCATCGTTGAGCGCCAGATCCCTGCCGTCTTTGTCGAAAGCTCGGTGGCGGATAAAAACGTACGTGCCTTAGTCGAGGGTGCCCGTGCCCGCGGGCATGACGTCATTATTGGCGGATCTCTTTTCTCCGATGCGATGGGGCAAGCCGGCACCTACGAAGGCACCTACATCGGAATGATTGATAGCAACGTAACCACCATCACCAATGCTCTTGGCGGCCAAGCTGCCGGCTTTCGCGAAGGAGTGACTGGCAATTAGCCGATCGATAATGAGCCCAGAATCCGATCCATTTATACAAGTTGAACAGACTGGGAGCTCCTCCAAGTCGCTGCCGCTTAAGATCCGGGATCTTACGGTGGCCTACCACCGTAAGCCAGTGATCTGGGATATCGATCTTTCGATTCCTGAAGGGAAACTAGTCAGTATAGTGGGTCCCAATGGCGCGGGAAAGAGCACTTTAATTAAAGCCTGTCTCGACCTGATTCCTCGCACCTCTGGCGAGGTTAGTATTTACGGTCAGTCTTATAAAAAAAGGCGTAAACGGGTTGGCTATGTGCCGCAGCGTGAGAGTGTGGATTGGGACTTTCCGGTGAGTGCGCTCGATGTAGTGGCGATGGGTACCTATGGAAAACTTGGTTGGTTCCGTCGGGTGAGCAAGCGCTCAAAGGCGCTTTCAATGGAGGCGCTTGAACGTGTCGGGCTCGCGGACTACGCGCATCGCCAGATCAGCCAACTCTCGGGAGGGCAGCAGCAGCGAACCTTTCTCGCTCGCGCGCTCGTGCAGGATGCGGATATCTATTTCATGGACGAACCTTTTGCCGCAGTGGATGCCGCGACGGAGCGTGCCATTGTCGAACTGCTCAAAGAATTGCAGAAGCGCGGTAAGACTGTCCTCGTCGTGCACCATGACCTAGCCACCGTACCGCAGTATTTTGATTGGACAGTCTTGCTCAACATGCGCGTTGTCGCGGTGGGGCCAACCAACGAGGTCTTTACCCAAGAGAATCTCCGCCGAACCTACGGCGGTAAGCTGACGCTGTTCACTCAAGCAGCCAACAAGGTCGTGCAGTCGCGATGAACGCGCTTCGTCCTATCTGTTTTATGCAAGATCACCATGCCTGAGTTAGCAGACATCTGTAACGTTCTCTTGCTCCGCGATTACAACACGCGCCTAGTTGTGATTTGTACGATGTTGCTGGGTTGTGCCTGTGGACTCATGGGTGGCTTTCTACTTTTACGTAAGCGCTCCTTAATGGGCGACACGCTCTCGCACGCGACACTGCCAGGTGTTGGTTTATCCTTCATCCTCGCGGTTGCACTGGGTGGCGATGGAAAGTCGTTGCCCATATTACTGGTGGGTGCGGCCATCACGGGGGTAATCGGATGCGCGGCGGTGCTCTTTATCCGCGAGCAAACACGAATCAAAGACGACGCAGCGATGGGAATCGTACTCAGTGTGTTCTTCGGGGCAGGCATTGCTATTCTTGGTGTGATCCAGACGATGCCCGAGGGGAGTGCGGCTGGTTTGGAATCATTTATCTATGGCAAGACAGCATCAATGGTGATGAGCGATTTCCAAATCCTCGTGTTCGTCACAATTTGTGTGATTACCTGTTCATTGTTGCTTTTTAAAGAATTCCGCTTGCTGTGTTTCGACGAAACTTTCGCGGCAGCGCTCGGCTGGCCAGTTAAGTTTCTCGACATTCTACTGCTCGCGCTCATCACTGCCGTGACAGTAACTGGCTTGCAAGCGGTCGGCTTGATTTTAATTATCGCCTTTCTGATTACGCCTGCAGCGGCGGCGCGTTTCTGGACGAATCAGCTCGACCGCATGCTAGTGCTTTCTGCGCTGATTGGCGGTGCCAGTGGTTGGCTCGGTGCGAGTTTGAGTGCTTTCATCCCTCGTCTCCCCGCAGGTGCGGTGATTGTGCTTGTCGCGGCACTTTTTTTTGTGGTGAGTATGCTCATCGGAACGGAGCGTGGTGTGATGGTTCGTTTCTTGCGGCAGTCGCAATTAAAAAAGCGTATGGGACGACAGCATTTGCTACGCGCGCTCTACGAAATCTTGGAGGGAGGTCGCTTGACCGAAGAATTGAATATTCGAACAGTTCCTTTTCGGCAGATTCGTGGTCGTCGTACTTGGAGTGACACGCAACTACGGGACTATATACGTCGCGCTTATAATGATGGGCTTGTCGAAGCGCCCAACAAAGTGGATTCTATTTTATTAACTAAAACCGGACTAGCTGAGGCGGCGCAAGTCACGCGTAATCATCGACTATGGGAAATGTATCTGATCGAGTATGCGGATGTTGCTCCGAGTCGCGTTGACCGGGATGCCGACATGGTCGAGCACGTACTTGGTGAGAAAATGGTCACGCGCTTGGAGAATAAATTACAAGCCTACCGAAGTGCCGGTAGTCTCGTGCCACAGAGTCCGCACCCGATCCATCCAGGAGACTGATCTTGAATTAAGAATTACGAATGGAGTGGTATAGCATAGATACATGGATCGTAGTCATCGGTGCTTTGGCGGCGGGTGCTTGTGCCTTGCTAGGCAACTTCCTCGTGCTTCGCAAGATGAGTATGATGGGCGATGCCATTAGCCATGCAGTGCTCCCAGGCTTGGCGATTGCCTTTCTGGTGACGGGTGCACGTGCCAGCCTGTCGATGTTTATTGGCGCGGCTATCGTGGGTGTTTTGACGGCCGTCTTTACTCAGTGGATTAGCCGTTTTGGCAAGGTCGATGAGGGCGCCTCTATGGGAATCGTCTTTACGACGCTCTTTGCGCTAGGGCTTTTGCTCATCGTGCAAGGAGCCGACCATGTTGACCTCGACCCGAGTTGCGTGCTTTATGGTGCGATCGAGTTGACCCCACTCGATGTTGTTTGGCGACCAACCCTCTTTGGATACTTTATAGAAGTACCTAGGGCGGCCTTGGTTTTGGTAGGAGTCGCCTTGCTCAATACAGTCTTTGTCGTGGCCTTTTTTAAAGAGCTTCGCATTTCATCCTTCGATGCAGAGTTAGCAACGGCGATGGGTATTCATTCAAAGCTAATGCATTATCTTTTAATGTCACTCGTCGCCGTGACTACAGTGGCATGCTTTGAAGCCGTGGGCAGTATAATTGTGATTGCGATGCTCATCGTGCCTGCGGCGACAGCGCATCTACTCACGGATCGTCTCTGGTTGATGGTTGTGCTGAGTGTGCTGATCGCAATTGTTTCGGCTGTGCTAGGACACTTGAGCGCCTTGATCCTGCCAGCTTGCTTCGGCTTTGCTGATACCTCTACCTCCGGGATGATGGCTGTAATGGCTGGGTTGATCTTTTCGACTGTGGTGCTCTTTGCGCCCAAATATGGTGTTTTACCAAGGCTTGTTCGAAAGACGGAAGCTGTGAGGTAAACTCCGCTTTCTCCTTGGCTCGTTTATTTGCGAAGACAGCTCGATGTTAACCTTTAAAAGCAAAAGCTGGAACTCCCTTTACCCCGAGGCCGTCGATGACGAATAATTTGCCTGCATCAGGCTCGTCGAGGTCGGCTTTGATACCGGTGGTTACGAAGAGGCGATCTAAGTTTTCACCGCCAAAGGTGCATGCAGTCGTCTCGATGCAGGGCAGGTCGACGCGCTGTAGCTCTTTGTCTTCTTGAGGGTCGAAGCGCACCACGCAAGCACCGTGGCAGAAAGCGACCCAGAGCATGCCGTCCGCATCAATCGTCATTCCATCAGGTGAACTTTTGTAGCCGTGTGCTGCTGTGTCGACCACGACTCGCGCATTAGAAATAGCACCGCTTTCTAAGTCGTAGTCGTAAGCGCGAACATTTTGTGTGGGGGTGTCGATGTAGAACATCTTTGTGGCGTCAGCGCTCCAACAGATCCCATTGGAGTTGGTCACCCCAGAGACTTTGAGCGAGAGCGAGCCATCGGTATCAAGGCAGTAGAGATTGGCGCTGCCTGTATCTTTTATCATGCTGATCGTGCCTGCCCAGTAGCGGCCTGCGGGGTCGCACTTGCCGTCGTTGAAACGGTTTTTACCGCGCATCGAAGCTTCAGGATCAGCGAGCGCTACCTTGCAACCTGTCTTTAAATTGAAGCGCACATAGCCGGTTTCACCAGCGTAGATAACTTCGTCGTCATTCCCACTTGGGACAACGGTGCCAATGCGCTCGCCGATTTCCCATATGGTTTCTTCGTTCGTGTCGGGCTTAAGGCGGAGAAGTTTATTTCCTGCGATGTCGACATAGAAGAGGGAATTACCCCACCAGATAGGGCCCTCGCCCCATAGTGATATTTGTTTTCCGATCGTCTTGGTTGTAGGTGTCGTCACAGGTAAATAATGGATGCTCTGTTAAGTATTCGCCACTCATTTTTTATGTAAATCTACTCTGCTGGCTCTAAAACAAAGCCATCTTTACTGTCATTAACTGTCCAGCCTTTCGCTAGAAGTTCGTCGCGGAATTCGTCGGCCTTGAGCCAGTCTTTGGCTTGCTTTGCGTCCCAACGGGCTTGGGCTAAGGCGATTATTTCCTCTGGTGCGTCAACGCGCTTGGCTTCGATTGTAAAGAGTTCAAGCCCGAGTGCGTAGAGTAGGCTACCAAATGTTCGGAGCATCGCCCGGGCGCCGTTTGCTTCGAGCGAAGCGGCGGGGTTCGAACCAATCACACCGAAGATCGCGCCGAGGCAGGCAGCTGTGTTCAGGTTCGTGCGTAGTGCGTCCCATGCTTTGGCCAGACGCCCGAAGTCCTCTGGCGCGCTGGCAGTCACGTAGGTGGCATTAAATCGGTCGCTAGCTTCCCCGGTTTTAGCGAGTAGAGTTTCCGCGAAACGCTCAAAACGAGTCAGCGCACTTTGCGAAGCGTGTAGCCCGTCGAATGTGAAGTTGAGCTGTTGCCGATAGCTGCCTGCGATCAGTGTGTAGCGAACGACCATTGGGCTGAAGCCTTTCTCTCGCAGGTCGTCCAGTGTGTAGAGGTTTCCGAGGCTCTTCGACATCTTGGCTCCTTCCACCATAAGGTGAGCGCTGTGGAACCAGTGCTTACAGAAGTCGTGCCCGTGGGCACATTCGGACTGGGCGATCTCGTTTTCGTGGTGGGGGAAACAGAGGTCGATGCCGCCGCCGTGCAAGTCGATCGTTTCGCCTTCGAAGGCGCTATCAATCATAGCAGAGCACTCTAGGTGCCATCCCGGGCGCCCTTCGCCCCAAGGGCTGCTCCAATAGTTGTCGCCGTCGCCATCCTTGCGTGATTTCCAGAGTGCAAAATCGCTCACTGACTCTCGATCATACTCGTCCGCGTCATTGACCTCGCCGGCGGAGTTTTCAGTCTGGGTCTTGAGTTCGCGCTGTTTGAGGCGCGAGAGGCGGCCGTAGTCTTGGAAAGATCCGACCCGGAAATAAACAGAGCCATCATCCGTCGCATAGGCATTGCCCTTCTCGATGAGCTTCTCGACCAGCGCGATCTGCTGGGGTATGTGCGCTACAGCGCTCGGTTCCATGCTCGGCGCGAGCATATTGAGCGCTTCGCAATCGGCATGAAATTTCTCTGTCCAGTGTGCGGTGAACTCGATCAGGCTTTTGCCTTCTTCGAGTGAGCGCCGGATTGTCTTATCGTCTAGGTCGGTAATGTTACGCACGTGTTCGACCGCCATACCATCGACTTCTAGCACACGGCGAAGTGTATCTTGGATGAGAAAAGTACGGAAATTACCGATGTGTGCGGGGCCATAGACAGTCGGACCGCAGCAATAGAAGCGCAAAGTATCTGAACTCGTTGGAGCGAGTGGCTTAATGGATCGGCTTAGGGTATCGTAGAGTTCGACGGACATTTGTAGATTGCTTGTGTAGATTTACGTGTTGAAAGATGGGCTCTTTCAGGCGTAACTGCCAACAGAAATCTACTTTTTAACATGACTAATGAATTCAAACTCGATCTAAATCGACGACCGCGTCGTATGCGGCGGACGGCTTCTTTGCGTGCGCTTGCTTCTGAGACGGAGCTTTTACCGCAACATTTGATCCAGCCAGTCTTTGTTATAGAGGGGGAGTGCGCTCCGGAGGCAATTGACTCGATGCCAGGCATATCTAGGCTTTCGATCAAAGATACGGTCGCAGAATGTCGTGAACTGCACGCGCTCGGTATTTCGGGTGTCGCACTTTTTCCTAAACTCGATGAGAGCCTCAAGTCGGACGATGGTCGAGAGGCTTTGAATCCAAACACTCTCGTGCTACGTGCGATCCGTGCTGTGAAGGAAGCAATACCTGAGCTTACGGTGATCACTGATCTGGCGCTCGATCCTTACACGAAGCATGGGCACGACGGACTTTGGGACGCGGCGGCGCAAGATCTTGCCAATGATGCTACGGTTGAGGTGCTGACCGAAATGGCGATATTGGCTGCCGAGGCGGGCGTCGATATGGTGGCCCCTTCGGATATGATGGATGGTCGTGTTGGCGCGATTCGTGCCGCGCTGGATGATAACGATTTTGAAAAGACGGCCATCATGGCTTACTCCGCAAAATTTGCTTCGGCCTTATACGGCCCTTTTCGTGATGCGGTCGGTAGCGCCAGTAGTGCAGGCTCACATAATTTAAATAAGCGCACCTATCAATTGAATCCTGCCAATCGCCGCGAGGCCTTGGTTGAAATCGCTCTGGATGAGGAAGAAGGTGCCGACGTGCTCATGGTTAAGCCGGCTGGGCTCTATCTCGATATTATTCGCGAAGTGCGCGAAGAGACCGAGTTGCCACTCGCTGCTTATCAAGTGTCGGGTGAGTACGCACAGATTATGGCCGCGGCTGAGAGGGGTTGGCTCGATTTAGAGAGCTGCCGCAACGAATCGCTACTCGCGATTAGGCGGGCAGGCGCAGATATGATTTTGACGTATTTTGCGAAGGCATTTGTGCAAGGATAGCGCGGGAGTTTGACCGCAACCAAGAGTAGGATGGGTCGACTCAGGCCTATGTGAGCACAGGCATCACTCTTATTTACGGATTTAAAAAACCCACTAGTCTTTCGGCGGTCACAGTGCCAATTCCTTCGACCTGCGTGAGTTGATCGACTTTCGCATTACGCAGTTTTTCGAGCGAACCGAAATGTTGCAGCAACTGTTGTTTGCGCTTCGTTCCGAGGCCTTTGAAATCGTCTAGGATGGACTCTTTTAGGCGCTTGCTGCGTAACTCGGCGTTAAAACTGTTGGCAAAATGGTGAGCTTCGTCGCGGATATGCTGAAGCAGGCGCAGTGCGGGATCGTGATGAACTAGGTTGAGCGGTTCACGACCGTCACTGTAGATGACCGTCTCGTTGCGCTTGGCTAGACCGATTAGCTCGGGCGGCTCTAGACCTTGACTGAGGAATGCTTTGAGCGCGGCAGTGACTTGCCCCGCGCCTCCGTCGATGACGATTAGGTCAGGAAAGGCTTTGCCCTCTTCATGCAAGCGCCGGTAGCGGCGACCGACCACCTCTTCCATCGCGCGGAAGTCATCGTTACCGACGAAGCTCTTAATTTTGAAGCGGCGGTAACTTTTGCGATCAGGCAAGCCGTCCTTAAATGCGACCATCGAGGCCACGCAAAAATTACCCGAGATGTGGGAGATATCAAAACACTCCATACGGCGAGGTTCTTGGGCAATGTGGAGTTTTTCCTTTAGGCTTTTGACGACTTGGCGATAATTGTGCGTGCCGACTAGGTTGCGCTCAAATTTACGAGTACGGCTAGCGGTGCGTTGTAGGGCATCGATACGGTCACGAAGTGAAGCGGCTTCTTCATAGCGTTGAGATGCGGAGGCGGCTTTCATCTCGGTCTTCAGTTCAGAGAGCCACTCGCGAGCTTTGCCTTCTAAGAACTCGCAGGCTGCTCCTAAACGCTCGGTGTATTGCTCAGCGGTGATCTCGTTGTCGTGCTCGTAGATTTCGGCGCGGGCGTCATCGTAAAGGCGCCAGCGACCGTCGGGTAGTTCGACGGGGGAGGCATCGCTAAGAAGGATGCCAAATCTACGCCGTAGCTCTGTAAGTGTTTTGCGCAAATGGCTAGAGTGGGCGAAGGGGCCATAGTAGCGAGAATTACTGTCGGTGCGGTTACGTGTTAGCCGGAAGCGAGGGAGTGATTCACGTGGGTCGATACGAACGAGGAGGAAGCGCTTGTCGTCCGTAAAGTCGGTATTGTAGCGGGGCTTAAACTTTTTGATCAGTTGCCCTTCAAGTAGTAATGCCTCTGCTTCGGAATTGACGATGATGATCTCGAAGTCGTGGATCAGGTCGAGCATGGCACGCACCTTTGGCTGCGCGACCGTCATCTTGCGCGAGGCTTGGAAGTAAGTGCTGACGCGCTTCTTTAAGTCCTTGGCCTTACCCACATAGATAACCTGCCCGATACGATCTTTCATCTGGTAAACTCCTGGCTTATGCGGGAGGCGGCGGACTTTTTCTTTTAACTGTGCTTTGGGTCCTTCAGACATTTTTAGAATCTTACATTTCGTTTGCAGTTCTGCTTAAGCTGCACTCTTTTTAAGTAATCACTATGTCTAAAACGCCAATTGTCGAAGTAATCAACTTTGGAGATGAACTACTCTTCGGAATTCGAGAGAACTCGCACCTCACCTACCTAGGGGCGCAACTCGCTAGATACGGTTTGCCTATCCACCGCAATCGCGTGATTACAGACGAGGCTGAAGAGATCAAACGTGCTTTTCTCGAGGCTTGGGCACACTCGGATATCGTCATTACTACGGGTGGCCTCGGTCCGACTGCGGATGATATGACACGGGAAAACATTGCTGAAGCGCTGGGTGCGGAGCTTGTTTTCGAACCAGATATCGAAGCGCTCATTCAGGCGCGTTTTAAAGTGGTCGGTCATACCATGGCAGACCATCACCGGAAGCAGTGCTACCGCTTTGTTGATGGCGAGGTGCTTCATAACGAGCGTGGAACGGCGCCCGGTATGGCTTATCAGTGCGATGGTAAGATTTTGATCATGCTGCCTGGTCCCACTAATGAGCTGATCCCAATGTTTGAGAAAGAGGTCATTCCCATGCTCCAAGCACTCGGTGCGCTGAGCGAGGAAGAAGCTTACCTTCAGATCCGCACCTTTGGTTCAGGTGAGTCAAGTGTGGAAGAAATAATGCAGCCCGTTACAAAAGCCTATCCCGATTTGACCGTGGCATACTGCGTTCACTACGGCATCGTCGATGTCCGTCTAAGTTCGCTTGATCGTAAGCTGAGCATGGAGCAACTCAAGGCCATTGGGCAAGAAGCCTGCGTGCTATTGGGGGAGGATTTCGTCTGTTTCGGCCACTGTTCACTTGCAAAAGTCGTTTTTCACGAGCTACGTGCGCTTGATCGCTCTCTCGCCATCGCTGAGTCTTGCACCGGTGGTATGCTATGCGATGCCTTTACGAATTTATCGGGTGCTTCCAAGGTTTTCGTTGGCGGGGTCGTTTGCTATGCGAATGATGTGAAAGTCTCTAAAGTAGGTGTGCCGGAATCGATCATCGAACAGCACGGTGCCGTCAGTGCCGAATGCGCCATTGCAATGGCCTCTGGTATCGCCGAGCGCCTCTCGACTGATTATGGCCTCAGTGTGACCGGCTTCGCGGGGCCCGATGGTGGCAATGAACAAAATCCCGTCGGCACCATTCACTTAGGCTATCATTCGCCTGTCGGCGTGTGGTGTAAAACAGTTCGTTACGCGGGTGGCAGGCTCGACGTTAAAGCACGTGCCGTTCACGCTGCGCTCGACTGGATGCGCCGAAAATTGCGGGAGAATAAAGTAGCCGAGTTCCTTAGTTGCGGCGAGCGGGACTAAGGCGAGCACGCCACGATAAAATAGTATGGGCAAGTTACGCTCGCCCGCATTCCGTCTTGCGCTCTTTAAAGTGGTCTCCGAGACTGAGCGCCTTCATGCCAGCGAAGCCATTTACATTTATCTGTGGGGACGACGATTACCTTGTTACGGAAAAGGGTAGGGCTTGGTTTACTGAGCAGACAAAGGACTTGATGGATGATCTTTCGAAGGAGGTCGTTGATGGGCGTGCTGCGAATGTCGCGGAAGTCGAGGATGCGATCAACCGCTTCACCAGCGCCGCGCAGACGCTCTCCCTCTTTGGCGAGCGCAAGGTTGTGTGGCTTAAGGATGTCAATTTCATGGCCGATAGCCCGACGGGTCGTGCGCAAGGCACCCTCGATTTACTCGATAATTTAAAAGCGATGCTCGAAGGCCTCGATGCGACGAGTGTGGGTGTTTTGATTACCGCACAGCCCGTCGATAAGCGCCGTACTTTCTTTAAATGGTGCCAGAAGAACTCGGATTTTACCGCGATGGCTGCGGGTAAAGACACCGCGCAGACTTGTGCCGCTTTGATTACTGAAGAGTGCGCTCAGGCGGGCAATACGATGACGCGTGCTGCGATTGAATTGCTCATCGGGAAGGTCAACGGCAACACCCGGCTGATCGTTGAGGAGACGCGTAAGTTACTGACCTTTGCAGGGGAGGGGGCTGAACCTATTAGTGAGCGCCTCGTGGCCGATCTTGTGCCGAACTTCGGAGATGCTGACTTCTTCGAAGCGGCGGACGCCTTCTACTCGCTCAAACTTTCTTGGACGCTCGAAGCACTGCGCCGTCACTTTTTTACCCAGAGTGAATCGCGGCCATTACTCGGCAGTCTTCAATCGCGTAATCGCTTGCTTATTCAATTGCGCGTCTTACTCGATGCGGGTGCGATTCGCCTAGGTGGCCGCGGCATCTCCAAAAGCGATTTGGAATCGGCGGCCCGCACCTATGGGCAGCATTTTGGTGATAGCGAAGAGAAGAGTAATTTGAATGTCTTCACCCAGAATCCTTGGTATCTCGGTCGACTTGCGGAGACGGCGAATAAGGTGCCCTTGAAAAAGCTGATCGATTTTCAGATTGCGTTCACCGAGGCCTTCGAGGCCATTATCGAGCGTCCCAATGAGCAGGGAGAAGTCTGCCGGGAATTAGCCATCCGCTGTCTAAGCTAGCTTTCTATTAATGGTTTTTATACTTTTGAGTGCGCTCGATTGAAGGCGCTGACGAGTGCACGTAAGCCCGCTAACTCGATGTTCGCATTGATGCCGCAGCCGAAGCTAACAGAGCCATCGTCATTTTTAATCTGTATATAGGCCGCAGCTTCCGTTTTCGATCCGCCTCCAATCGAGTGCTGTCGGTAGTCGAGTAGTTGGAAGTCTTTGTAGCCTACTTGTTCAAGTGCATCGACGAAGGCGCTGATGGGGCCATTACCCATGCCAGAGAGCCTATTTGGTTTTCCATTCATGCGAATCTCGGCATCGACTTTGACCTCTCCTGACTGGGAAAAGTCCTCACGTTCAATCGATAACAATTCCATGGGTGCTTCCAAGTTAACATACGCTTGCATGAAAACCTCGTGAACCTCATCCGGTGAGAGCTCGCGACTTCCTTTGTCAGCTGTCTCATTCACGACCATACCGACCTCGGGGTGCATTGTTTTAGGTAAATCGAGACCGAAGTCTCTCTCTAAGATATAGGCGACGCCCCCCTTACCACTTTGACTGTTAATTCGGATGATTGCCTCGTAGTCGCGCCCAATATCTTCAGGATCGATCGCGAGATAGGGGACTTCCCAGCGTGCGCCCTCCGTATCCTCTTTAGCGCGCAAATCCATGCCCTTTTTAATCGCATCTTGGTGTGAACCAGAAAATGCAGTAAAGACTAGATCTCCAGCATAGGGGTGTCGGTCGTGTACTGTCATGCGCGTGATACGTTCATAGATCCTGCGAATTCGTTCTAGTTCGCTCAGATCAAGTGCCGAATCGACGCCTTGCGTGTAGAGGTTCAAGGCGACTGTCACGATATCGAGATTACCGGTGCGCTCACCATTACCGAAGAGAGTGCCTTCGACACGGTCAGCCCCAGCCAATAGCCCAAGCTCCGTCGCCGCCGCACCCGTACCGCGGTCGTTGTGAGTGTGTAAGCTAATGTAGGCTTTATTACGCTCCTTTAAATTGCGGCAAAACCACTCGATCTGATCGGCATGCACGTTGGGCGTCGCGACTTCGACGGTGGCGGGCAAGTTAAGAATGATCTTGTCGTCCTCGGAGGGTGACCACTCAGCCATAACGGCTTCGCAGACCTCAAGGGCGTAGTCCACCTCCGTGTCGGAGAAACTCTCGGGCGAGTATTGGAAGCGTATCTGCGTGCCTGGAATCGTTTCAACGAGGCTTTTGACCAAGCGAGTGCCTTCGACGGCGATGGCTTTGATTTCGTCCTTCGTTTTGTTAAAAGTAACGCGCCGCTGCACAGGTGAGGTAGAGTTATACAAATGCACGATCGCCTTTGAGGTGCCTTCGAGGCTTTCAAAAGTGCGACGAATTAAATGTTCACGCGCCTGCACGAGTACTTGCAAAGTCACATCTGCAGGTATGCGTTTCTCATCCACTAAGCGGCGGATAAAGTTGAACTCCGTATCACTCGCAGAGGGGAAGCCGACTTCGATCTCCTTAAAGCCGATTTTGACTAAGAGTTCAAACATCTCCAATTTTTCGTTCACCGTCATCGGCGTAGCGAGTGCCTGGTTGCCGTCGCGTAGATCTACGCTTGCCCAGATGGGTGCGTGAGTAATCGTCCTACTCGGCCATTGACGGTCAGGTAAATCGATCTGTGGGAAGGGTGTGTATTTAGTGATCTTGCCTTTTTGCATGGGGATCCTGGTTCAACATAACTTAATAAAATGCATATTTAAGAAAAACGAAAGCGTTTATCTTGATCGCTTCGCCGTGAAAAAAATTTGAGTAGTTGCGTAAGTTTTATTAAATATGGCTTTATTAGCGCGATTAGAAGGCATACTTGAGTCTTGTTTGTCTGGTAAATAACCCCCATTGATTATCCTGTGTCAGACACTACTTCCATTCTAAAAGATCGCACCATCCTACTTGGCGTCACTGGATCGATTGCTGCATTTAAAGCGGCGGACATCACTAGTCGCTTAAGCGAGGCAGGTGCGGATGTCTTTCCCATTATGACGGCGGGTGCCTGCAGCTTCATCCAGCCGCTTACCTTGCAAACACTTTCGCGTAATCCAGTCGCCTCCGACATCTGGAAGGAGGGCGAGAGCTGGCAACCCGGGCATATCGACCTAGCTGACCGTGCGGACCTTCTCTTGGTCGCTCCTGCCAGCGCGCATTGTATTGCGCAATTCGCTAACGGACTCGCGCCTGATTTGTTGACTTCGATTCATCTCGCCACGGCTGCGCCTGTCATGATCGCGCCAGCCATGAATGGTAAGATGCTGACACATCCTGCCACCCGGGCAAATATCGCCACCCTGCGTGAGCGCGGCTGCCACTTTATAGAACCGCAGAGTGGTATGCTAGCTTGTGGCTACGAGGGAGAAGGTAAGTTAGCCGCTGTGGAGACGATCGTCGATTCCGTGATTAACTTCTTTCAAAAAACTTAGTTCCACCGAATCGAAAACGAAGAAAGCTCTCGGCGTGCACTTTGTCTCAAAAATGTAGCTCCGATACGCTCCTCGGTTAATATCGTGATAAACCGCTAATAGTCACTTCAATACCTGAGCTGCGCGTATCCTATTTGAAGCCTTTGGGTTGAAGCCATCAAAAGAAAAAGGCCTCTCCTAATGGAGAGACCTTTTGAGAAAGATTTTAATTTAGAATTATTTTACCGAACGGCGACGAAGCATGACAGAAGCGAGCGCAAACATGCCCGCTAGGAGTGCGTAGGTGCCGGGCTC
>QOOZ01000019.1 GCA_003331195.1 Puniceicoccaceae bacterium
GGCGAAGCGAATGCTGGTGCCATGCCAGGCGCGGTGGCAGCTCCTCTCGGTGCCTTTATCATTGGAACGCTCGGTGCGCTGCTCCTGCTCGGGGTGGAAACCGGAGGCGAGATCGCCCTCGGGCTCGTTGATGAGCAGAGTGAGATGGTCTGGTTTTTTGTCTTTGCGGCTATCGCTGCAGGTGTGGTCGAAGAGGTGATTTTCCGCGGCTACCTCGTCATCGATAACAAGGGGAGGTCGCTTTTGATCGCTAGTGCAGTGGGATTTTCAATGATTTTTGCGGTCATCCATGGGCATTTTTGGAGCCGTGAGGATGGCTTTGAGTGGACTTTGACGGGTAAGGCATTTTTCAGCACGGGTATCCTCTTTGCCAACTCGCTCTGGTTTTACGCCGTTCGTTTTGGACCATGGAACCCGAAGCGCGCTCTGTTTCCCTGCATGTTGGCGCATGCCGCGAGTAACCTTGGGGTTTTCTTCGTTAAATGGGCGCAGGGATACGTTATTTTTTGATAGCTCTCGGAAACTCTACCGCTAACGTCTCAAGTCTCTACATGAGGGAGATCCCGTCTTGCAATCTTAGCTAGGGAAGGGTTATCAATGCGGTGAGCATTACTAATCTACCCTTACCCCTAGCCTATGAAAGATACCCCGTCTCACTCCCATCGTCGAGCTTGCCTCAGACTTGTTCTTGGTCTGTTGGCCGTTTGGTTTAGCGTCAGCTTCGGCTGCAGTATTTTATTTCGTGAGTGGCTCGATGCCAACGCCCCGCAGGTCGGAAGTGCCCCATTTGGCTTTTGGATGGCGCAGCAAGGAGCGATCATCTGCTTTGTCATTCTGCTCGTGGTTTATGCGGTACTGATGAACCGACTCGATGCCAAACACGGCTACACTGAAGACCAGTAAGCCCAGAGATAAGCGATGACACAAGATCACCTAAATTTCATTTTTATTGGTATTTCTTTCGCGATTTACATTGGGATTGCGATTAAATCTCGAGCGGGATCGACCAAGGAGTATTACACGGCAGGTGGTGGCGTTTCTCCTCTGGCCAATGGTATGGCCACGGCTGCTGACTGGATGTCAGCAGCGACCTTTATCTCGATGGCGGGGACGGTAGCTTTGAGTGGCTATGATGCTTCGCGCTTCTTGATGGGCTGGACGGGTGGCTTCGTGCTGTTGACGATCCTGATGGTGCCTTATTTGCGTAAATTCAACAAGGCGACCGTTCCTGATTTTGTCGGCGATCGCTATTACTCGAAGTTGGCGCGTGGGGTTGCGGTGGTTTGCGCGATCTTTATCTGCATGACTTATATTATGGGTCAAATGCGTGGAGTGGGTGTGGTTTTTTCGCAGCTCTTTGGCATTAGTATTACCTCCGGGGTCATTATTGGTGGAGCGATTGTCTTCTTTTATGCAGGCCTTGGTGGCATGAAGGGCATTACCTACACGCAAGTCGCTCAGTATTGCGTGATGGCCTTTGCCTATACGATTCCGGCAATCTTCATCGCGATGGCGTTGACCGGCAATGTGCTACCTCAAATTGGTTTAATTAGCGATTACACGGCGGGTGGGGAGGCGGTGCCTTTTTTGGAGAAACTGAACAATATCAACACTGAGCTTGGGTTTGCTGAGTACACCTCGGGCAAGCTTTCGACGATTAATATGTTCTGTATAACGGCCGCCTTAATGTGTGGCACCGCAGGATTGCCGCACGTGATCGTACGTTTCTTCACCGTAAAAAATGTCAGTGCGGTGCGTAAGTCGGCTTGCTGGACCTTACTATTTATTGCGGTGATTTATCTGACGGCTCCCGCAATCGGAGCCTTTGCTCGGGTAAACCTTATCGAAAAGCTTCATGATGCGTCTTATCAGGAGGCGCCTTATTGGCTGAAGGAATTTGAAGAGACCGGCCAGATGGCTTGGATCGACAAGAATGATGATGGTAAAATTCAATATTATGGCCCTTCAAAATCAGTCGCAGGCACCCATGCGGTTTTCCAAGGAAAGAAGCCAAGTTATCCGACTCTTGGAGCGACGGATGGCCAGTTAGTTGGTAAGCACGGTCAGCGCCTGCTTGCAAACGAAGTGGACACATCCAACCCAAATGAACTTTGGTTTGGAAATGACATCATGGTGATGGCGAACCCGCACATGGCAGGCTTGCCTATGTGGGTGATTGCTTTATTAATGGCTGGTTGTATTGCCGCTGCCTTGTCGACTGCTGCAGGCTTGCTCTTAGTCTTATCCACCTCGATTTCGCACGATCTAATGAAGAGGATCTTGAAGCCTGATTTGAGTGATAGAGAAGAGGTTAGATACGCGCGGATTGCATCCTTTTTGGCGCTGGCAGTGGCAGTCTATTTTGGTATCAATCCCCCATCACAATTCATTGCTAAGACGGTGGCGTTTGCTTTCGGCCTCGCAGCCTCATCGTTCTTCCCCGCACTACTCATGGGTATCTTTTCCAAGCGGATGAACCGAGAAGGTGCCATTGCTGGTATGCTCTGCGGGATCCTTTTTACTTTTGGGTATATTATCTATTTCCAATTTTTAGATGGGACTCCAGATCAATACCTTCTCGGGATTACTCCCGAAGGAATTGGATTTGTCGGCATGCTGATTAATTTCGTTGTCGCATTCTTAGTGAGTGCATTCACGCCTGCACCGCCACAAAAAGTGCAGGAGATGGTTGAAAATATTCACATCCCGAGTGGGTCGGGCGAGGCGTCACATCATTAGCAATTAGCCTTTAAACTATTTAAATTGGCATGCAACTTCCTTTGGTAGTCTCTGGCCTGAATGTATTAAGATCGCCTAAATAGTTTCATTTTCCTCAATAGAAAAGTCATTTATCGCAATAGGCTAAACTACTTTATAGTGCCATGGTAGTGTGTACTAAAAATGATCTTTTAAGTGTGTGCATGAGTCATGCATGCATCGCTTTGTTTGGCCCCTAACCATGAAACAGTTACCCCGTATATTTTGTTTTTCTTTCCTTATGTCGCTTTCGTCGGCAGTCGCGCAGGCGCTGACAGTTGGCGCTTACTGGGCATTTCAGGTGGAAAATGAGGGCGCAGGTCCGACAGATGCGACTTTTACACAAGACATTAGCGTAGATACTTGGCCTAACGGGAGCCCTTCTTTCAGCTATACGGGTAGCAGGAAGTGGAATTTCGGTAATTATGGAGGCAATCAGGCCCCGTTTGACGGGTCTTCGTGGATATCTGGCAGAGCATTCGGCTGGAATGCTAATCCTGGAGCATCCACAGAGAATACTTTTCAAATTACGCTGAACACTTCGGGCGTCGAGGATCTCAATGTAGAATTAAGGTATCGCCTCAATGGCACGCAGACCAACTCAGGGCCAGTGGAAGGGTTCAGCGCTTTCGAATATAGTGTGGCTGGGGGTGCTTTTTCCGCAGTATCAGGCGTCTCGCTGAGCTTAGTAAATAACACAAACTATAATAGTTTTTGGCAAGCAGATCTCAGCGCAGTATCTGCGATTGAAAATGCTGGGCTAGTTACCTTGCGTTGGACTTTGCCGGATCTAGCTCAAGGCGCGAGTAAGCAAATTCGAATAGATGACCTTGAGGTAACCGCTTCTTACGATTTGGTATCTTACACGAACTCAAGTAGTGAACTACTTGAGCTGCGCACTTTAGTTGGAACTTATACGCCGAACACCTTTGCTGCCAACGCAGTCAGTTATAGTTTGTCAGGCGCCGATGCGAGTGACTTTGAAATTTCAGGCGGGGCCCTTGCCTTCAAGAACGCCCCCGTCTATGCAAACCAGCCTTCTTACACTGTAGTGGTTGAAATGACTGACTCGCAAGATCCTTCTAAGGTCGAGCATGAAACTGTCACAGTGACGATTCTTAAGAGCGCTGCAATTACCAGCCGAGAGCGTCACCATCCTGCCGGGCAGTATAATGTTCTTTTCATTCCGGTCGATGATCTGCGCCCCTTACTTAATGTTTACGGCGAAGACGATCCTCTTAAGCCAATTACAATTAATGGGGAATCGGGGACGCCAAATTTTGACCGCCTGGCTGATTCCGGGGTGACCTTCCTTAATGCCCATTGCCAGCAGGCTATTTGTACTGCATCTCGAGTGTCGTTTTTAACTGGGCTACGCCCGGACACGACTAGAAATTGGAATCTTGAATCTAAGTTCAGGGATATAATGCCTAATGTGGTCACGCTTCCCCAGCACTTCAGTGACAATGGTTACAAGACTTTTGGTGTGGGTAAGATTTTTCACGGGCAAAGCAATAATCATCAAGACGACGACCACAGTACGGGGGCGGACTCATGGAATGAAGGATGGCAGAACCCCAGTAATGGGCGTTTTAATTTTTATGAACGAGGAGATAATCCCAATGTCTGGAACACTTGGAACAAAGCCGCCATGAGTAATTCTAGTAGCGTCTCAGCTACAGACGTAGGTGAGTATAAGAGAGATGGCGTCACTAAGATTGAAGACAGTGATTACAAGGATGGTCGCGCTGCGGACCTAGCGGTTGAGAAAATTGCAGAATATGCGATCAATGGTGAGCCATTCTTCTTGGGGCTTGGTTTCCAAAAGCCACACCTGCCATTCAATGCGCCGAAGGACTATTGGGATTTATATGATCCCAGCGCCATTGACATGAGTAATTATTTGGGCGTAAGAAGCATGCCTGTTGGCACTAATTCTTTTACGTCTCCTTACGGAGGTGAGCCATCTTCATATGGCGATGGCGAGACCTATTTGCCCACAAGTGGGTCAGAAGTGCCCGAAATTTTCTTCAATAATAGGATGCCATCCCTAGATTCAGCGAGGCATTTAATCCATGGGTACATGGCTTGTGTTTCCTTTATCGATGCCCAACTAGGTAAAGTCTTGGATGCGCTCGAGGATCCCAACCAGGATGGGTCGGATGCCGACTCTATTTTGGATAACACTATAGTTATCTTGTTCGGCGATCATGGCTTCCACCTAGGAGACCACGGTGCATTTTGGGCAAAACATAGTAATTATGAAATTTCAACTCGGGTGCCTTTGATCATTCGATCCCCGGGAATGAGCGCTTTGGGGACTAGCGGAACAATGACTAATACGCCAGTTGAATTGGTGGATGTTTTCCCCACACTACTCGATCTCTGCAGCTTACCGATTCCCGATGAGACTACCAGCGTTACAAATGATATTACTCGTTATCAGATTCTAGAAGGAACGACTTTGCTGCCACTGTTAGAAGATTCTCAGCAGCCATGGAAATCTGTGGCCTTTAGCCAGTATCAACGTTACATTACTTACAAATCGAGCTATGATTCAGATAGAACGCTATCTCCCGCTGGAGGCGGAAAGGGAATGGGTTATAGTATTCGTACGGATCGTTACAGGTATACCGAGTGGTGGCGCACTAATGGCAACTATGGGAAATTTGGTGTAACTACTGGCTCAAACCCGTATGATCCAGACGCTAGTCGAGTCGTCGCCAACGAGGCTAGCTTTGTGGAACTTTATGATTACCAAGAAGACCCCCACGAGACCGAGAATTTAGCTTACACTCAAGCCGCAGCGCATGCAGCACTGATCGCTGAGTTACAGGCACTACTACATGATTCTGATAATAGTGATTATGTGGGCGATGGTTGGAAGAAGGACCTGCAGGCTTCGCCATACAATGTCCCTGCTAGCTATCCGGTGACGAAGTCGCAATGGTCAACGCTGCATCAGACCCCAGGCCGCAGCGCAACAGACTTTGCTGATGCCGGAGATCCTGACCAAGATGGGATTCCTAACCTGATGGAGTATGCCATGGGAACGCATCCACTTGAACAAAACACCGCGCAAGTCTCGATGAGTCATTCCGCAGGCGCTATAGCGATCCAATATCCAGTAGTTAAAACTCGGAGCGACGTATCCTTGATCCCCGAAACGAGTGCATCGTTAGAAACCTCCGAGTGGTCAGAAGTCAGTGCGATCACGATTGATATAGCTGGCTCGAAGCGCACGCGAGAAGCCTCACTTTCGACCTCTGTCACCAAAGGATTCCTCAGGCTACGGGCCGTCGAAGAGTAGCCGCTTGATTGGTAAAAATGCATTTACTTACAGATTTAAAAGAGCCTACTACTAACTTTTTGGTAAACTAAGAATGAGCAGAGTGAAACAGACCTCCTCAATTTCTTTCGGTTCTAGCGGGGTGTGCCTGCTATTACTGCCGGCTTTACTTCTGTTTTTTACCCAAGCGCCGGTCTGTATCGCGCAGCCTAATGTGATCCTAATTATCTGTGATGATTTAAACGACTCGGTCGAAGGGATGGGCGGGCACTCACAAGCCTACACACCTAATATCAAGCGTCTTGCGGAGAAGGGAGTTCGCTTTACCAACGCCCATTGCAACGCACCGATTTGCGGGCCTTCGCGGGCGAGCCTGTGGAGCGGGCTATTGCCCAGTACGAGTGGTTACTACGGCTATGCACAGCAGCAAAATAAGTGGCGTGAATTCGACAAACTGAGCAACGCTATCACGCTAATGGAACACTTTAAGGCCAACGGCTATAATGTCTGGGGGAGTGGCAAGATTTTCCATAACGGGCACTCCGATAATTCGGTTTTTACGATTAGTCCTGATGCAGATCCTGATAATCCAGGAGCTTCAGACTTCGGTCCATTCCCTTGGGATGGAACGAGCTTTCAAGGCACTAGTAATCGACGAGACGGGCAGTCGCATCCGAGAATGCCTTCGGAGTTGAGTGGTTACTGGTCAAGTTTTGGTTCACTCGAGGATGTTCCAACAATTGGTAGTTATACTGGTTGGTCTTTAAAAGAAGCAAACTTCACCTACAACAGTGCAGCAGACCGTGATTTAATGCCCGATGAGGTGACTGCGCAGTGGGTCGCGAAGAAGCTGAACCAGACACATGCAAAACCATTTCTGCTCACGGTTGGGATGAACCGGCCGCATGTGCCGTTTTATGCACCAGATGAATTCTTTGAGCAATTTAGGGATGCGCAAGGTAACAATACGGTTGAGCTACCGCCCTACTTTGCGGATGATTTGGACGACGTGCCTGAAATCCTGAAAGCGTATTCGGGCGGAATCGCTGACTACAGGACGGCGGGAGAGGGCAATGATCAGTGGTGGAAGAATTTGCTACAAGCTTACCTGGCTTGTGTCGCTTTTGTGGACCATCAGGTGGGAAAGATCTTAGATGCGGTCGAGGACAGTAACTATGCTGACAATACGATAATCATTTTCACCAGTGACCATGGCTATCATCTAGGAGAAAAAGACCACAAATCCAAAACGACCGCCTGGGAGGAAACGACTCGTGTGCCACTGGTGGTGTATGCCCCGGGTGTTACGGTTAGAAACCAGTCTTGCGCTTCACCCGTCTCATTGGTGGATCTTTATCCCACGCTGAATGCGTTGTGTGAATTACCGGAAGATCCCAATGGTGGTGCAGGCAAGAACAACATTGCTCTGGATGGCCATGACTTAACACCACTTTTGAAGCAACCAATCCTCGGCCACTGGGATGGGCCGCAGGTATCTCTATCGCATCTGAATTCGCGGGAAGTGATTGCCCCTCACACGGAGAGCCCATGGGCCCTGAATCATCATTCTGCGCGTTCAGTCGATTACCACTACGTACTTTGTAGTGATGGATCTGAAGAGTTGTACGATCATGTCAACGATCCGAATGAGTGGATCAACCAGGCCTTAAATAGTGCCTACGCCGATACCAAGTCAGCGATGAAGCTGCAGCTCTTTAATGCTCTGGGCTTTAAAAACTCAATCTCCTTGGTGACGAATGGTGATTTCGAAAGTAATTTAGATGGGTGGAATACCTTTGGTCCTGTCACATTAGAAAATAATACTGCAAATACCCTCGCAGGTACTGGCTCAGCATTTGTCAGTAACCGAACTGCGGAATGGAATGGGCTAAAGCAAAACATGTTGTCACGACTTGAGAAGGGGAAGACCTATCATTTTTCTGCCTGGGTGAAACTTGCGAATACTGGTCCAGATAACATAAGGTTGAGCATCAAGCAAGTGCTTGGCAGTGACAATCCAGCTTATATTACAATTGACAGCGTCAGCGCCACCAACGGTCGCTTTAGTTTGCTTGAAGGCGATTATACCATGCCAGATAGCGATGAGATCGCAGAGATTGAGCTTTTACTGAATGGTCCAGCAATCGGGGTAAATTTCTATGCCGATTATGTGCGGGTGTATGAATACCAAACTCCAAACATCGTCGCCTCCGTGTTGATCGATGATGGAGATGGTATGATCTCGCTCGGCTGGAACGCCGAACTGGGCGTTTCCTATCGATTGGAGCAGTCGTTAAACTTAGCTAACGGATGGATGGTATTAGAGCGCGATTTGACTGCAGATAAATCTAACATGATTTGGGAGTTTACTGTGGATCAGGCGGCCACCCATGCTTTTTGGAGGGTGATTAAGAACCCGTAGACAGACGCCTGCCTTTGGTATCTCTCCACCCATAAACTGTTGCAGCCTCTTGTCTGGGCATGCATACGCAATCTTTTGGTCCAGCGGCTGATTCACTCCTCAGTCTAATGGGCTCAAGCATTCGATGACGATTTAAGGCTTTTACGATAACTTCCTGGCGTGGTTCCATGTTCGGCGCGGAAGCTATTGATCAGAGAATTGACCGAGTAGTAGCCACAATTTTTAGCAATTTCGTCCAAGTTAGCATCCGTTGTTTGCAGAAGACGAGCGACCGCATGCGTGCGTTGGTAGCGGATTTCTTGCCCAGGTGATTTGCTATAGCAGTTGGCAAATGCTTTTTGCAGACCCTGCTGAGTCACACCCATGGCCTCTGCGACATCCGTCGCCTGTATGCCATGATAGAAATTGTTTTTGATCCAGTGCAGGGCATTGGCAACTAATGGATTGGCGACTGCGTAGGAATCTGTGCTGAGCCTTGATACGACTCCCTTTGGAGGGTGACGAAGAATGGAGCCTGCACTTGTCGTAGAATTAGAATCCATTAATTTTTGTAGTGTTTTTGCTGCCGTCAGGCCAAGCCCTTCCAGATCGCTATCAACGCTACTGAGCTCAACGCTCAGGCCCTTGTTGACCAAGTCGTCATTGTCGACCCCTAGAACGGCGATGTTCTCTGGGACGCGGAGTTTATTTTTAAGGCAGATGGAGATCATCTCAGCCGCCGCATTGTCATCGTATGCAAAGAAACCCACTGAGAGTTCTTCCAACTTACGGCCACGAGATTGAGCGAGATCATGCAACTCCTGAATGACTTTGCTTTCTGTCCGGCCCGAGGAATCAAGGACGGTGACCTTACCACCATCTACTTCCATATGTGCGGTAAAAGCCTCTAAACGCTCCTCATACATGTGAATATCATCTGTATTTAAGGCGAAGACTTCTTTATAACCATGGTCTCTGAAGTGTTCAGCAGCGAGTCGGCCGATGGCTTCATTGTCAGTCACAACCCTTGTAATTGGCAACTTGTGATCGCCAAGGCCAAGGTCGACCAATGGGACTTTGTGACTACTAAAAAAATCGAGTGTTTTAGTGTATTGCAGAAGGGCGATGCAGCCGTCACCTTTCCAATTGTTAAGAATGCCCTCGTTGTGGGTAAAGCTCTTTGGGCAATTTAGTTGCCAACCGTTTTCACGCGCAACCTGCGCAACACCACGGTGAATGCGGTAGTCATACCATTCGAGCAGGAGCAGGATGTGTTTACGCCGTAACATTTAGGACTCGGCCTTTAGAGGGGTGGGGCTATAGAACCTCTCTATCCTAATATAGATGGTGAGTTTATTTAAGGGGTAATATTGAACACCAAATAATAAAAAATGAAACTCTCATTGTTTAGAATGTGCATAATATTGCAAGCTTTAAAGCACATAGAAGTGTACTTATGGAAATTCTAGCATTGCCCCGCAGATTCATTTATATGTATTTTTTAGTTGTTTATGTATATTCCAAATGTAGCGATTTGTGATACAATCTGTAGTGCTTTACATACGTAAGCGACTATTACATTGTATTTTATTAGCTGTTAGGATCATTTTTCTATTAGCGGCTTAATTTGCCTATCTTGTCTATCCTCATCCCCCATCAGATGAAACATCACCCTGCATCAACCCGTGGTTTTGCGCTAGTCATCGCATTGTCTTTGATGGCCTTCATACTGCTGCTGACTCTGAGCATCACAACGCTGGTTCGAGTCGAAACCCAAAGCGCGAATATCCAGCTAGATCAGCTTGAGGCACGCATGAATGCCC
>QOOZ01000002.1 GCA_003331195.1 Puniceicoccaceae bacterium
CGCAGCAAATGCCAACGATTTCGCTGCCGCGAGGGCAACGTTCCTCAAGTATTTCCCCTTC
This sequence comes from Puniceicoccaceae bacterium, assembly GCA_003331195.1. GTDB lineage: Bacteria > Verrucomicrobiota > Verrucomicrobiia > Opitutales > Coraliomargaritaceae > Thalassobacterium. The sequence goes on from QOOZ01000002.1 coordinate 62, forward strand.
TTCAGGGGTATCTTCCTCGACCCGAATCCCGTGCCGATCAAATATGCACTCAAGCAAGCAGGTATCATCGAATCGGACGAAGTCCGCCTGCCGCTTGGCCAAATCTCCGGCGAGGCTCGCGCCATACTCGATCCACTATTGTTTAAACTCGAGCTCACCTAAGCTTAAATAATTATGCCACTCAAATTACTCCTAAACGGCGCGCGCGGACGCATGGGCATTGCCATCGCTGCGATCGCTGAAGACAACAATGCGGAAATCGTTTCAGCATGTGATGTGGGCGATGATCCTCGTGCCAACATCGATACCTGTGAGGCGATCATCGAATTCAGCTTTCACGAAGTGACTCTTAGCATCGCAGAACTCGCTGTTGAAAAGAATATTCCACTCGTAATTGGCACGACTGGACACACAGCCGAAGAGAAGGCAGCCATCCTTAGCGCAGTTAACGGTAAGATCCCCGTAGTCTGGGCGGGCAACTATTCCGTCGGTGTGAATACGCTCAACTACCTAACTCGCAAAGCAGCAGGCATACTCGGCGACCAATACGAGCCCGAAGTATTAGAGCTGCATCACCATGACAAAAAAGATGCGCCCAGCGGCACTGCAGAGCGACTAATCGAAATCTTAAAGGAAGGCTACGCGCTGAACGAGGAGCAGGTCGTACACGGTCGCGAAGGCATTGTCGGCACGAGACCTCGTAAAGAGATCGGTGTGCATGCGCTTCGCGGTGGCGACATTGTGGGTGAGCACACGGTTTACTTGTGTGGCGAAGGCGAACGCATCGAGTTAACCCACCGCGCGACCGACCGTAAGATTTTTGCTCAAGGTGCCATACGTGCTGCGCAATGGGCAGTCGGCAAGGTGCCCGGCGTCTATAATATGGAAGACGTCCTCGGTCTGACCGATTAAAGCAATAATGATTGCACAAATCAAAGGCATTGTTCTCGAATCCACTCCTCTTTTGGTCGTGCTTGAGGCAGCCGGCGTAGGCTACGAAGTGCATATCCCGATCACGACTGCCGAGAAGGTGCCCGCGATCGGGGCCGAGTGCAGCCTTTATATCCACAGCGTCTACCGTGAAGACAGTGCAACGCTTTACGGCTTTGCGACTCGTGAAGACCGGGACTTTTACCGCCTACTGATCGAAAAGGTTTCCGGAATCGGCCCTAAGATTGGCATCAGTATGCTCAGCCGCATGTCGACCGAATTACTGCGTAGTGCCATAGCCAGTTCCGATGTGGCCTTACTTTCTAAATGCCCCGGTATCGGCAAAAAAACCGCTGAGCGGCTCGTTATTGAATTAAAAGACAAAGTGGGTCTCGCCTCAACTAGTAGCCCACCAAGAACAGGCGATGTGGCAGCATCCGCTGAGCCGAGCACCTTCCAAGACGCCGTCGCTAGCTTAATGACACTCGGCTACAAACCAGCTGATGCGGATAAGTTGGTGCGTAAAGCGGTCTCTAAGCTCGATGCCAATGCATCGGTCGAGTTGCTCCTACGAGAGGCCTTGTCGTAGATTTCCGAGCTGGCTCCGCGTGTGGCTATGCATATCAATACACGTAACTCGCAATTGAAGCTTCCCCAAAACTTGGAGCATGCAATGCGCTCACTTCTTTCGTCAAAGTGTCCAAAAGCATGAGGCGTATAATGCTTCCTTTCCGTTGAGTGAATACTAAGTGACGGCCATCGCGCAGCCAAGTCGGTTCCAATGAAGAGGCCCCGCCTGTGAGGATTTCGCTACTGCGTTTCTTCGCATCGTATAGTGCGATCTGGAAACCACCACGCACTGCCGCGGTAAAGGCAATCAGGTTTTCATCGACTGGGTTCCAGTCGGGCTCGGAGCAATAGCTACTAATATTTGTCGGAATACGACGTGCGGAGCCACCTGAACTAGAGATTTCGTAGAGTTGCGGTTTGCCGAGCGCATCAGAGGTGTAGACTATGCGGCGACCATTGGGTGACCAACTTGGGCTGGTTTCGAGACTCTTATTCGCCGTCAGGCGGCGGATATTTTTACCAAGACTATCCGACACATAAATCTCGGAATTACCCGTACCTGAGAGTGACATTGCTATCTGACGACCATCTGGGCTGAAGGCGCCCCCGCTGTTCAAACCTTTGAAAGTCGCGATTGGAGTCTTACGCCTTGAGTCCACATCGATCTTGTAAATGTCAGGAAAACCACTCTTGAAATAAGTTGTATATAGCAAGCTACGCCCATCGGGGGACCACTTAGGTCCGGTGATCAAAGCTCGGTCGGCGGTCAGAGGACTGATGCGTGTAAAAAGTAGATCGCTGGTATAAAGCTCAGAGAAGCCGTTCTTTTTACAGACGAATGCGAGACGACCCGCGAAGAAGCCTTTGCTCTGTAAAGTCACCTCAACCACTAGGTCACAAGCACGAAGCACAGCGTTTTGTAAGTCACGACCCGAGACAGTGCGGCGTAGTTGCTCAGCGTAAGGTTGCCCAGAACCGAGCGTGAGCAAGACGGAAGAGTCGCCAGTTGGTTCGATCTTAACAAGAAACAAAGCGTCCATCGGTTTCGTCACTACAATTCCCCCGTGGAGGGCAAAGGCACGTCGCGCAAGCTTAGATACATTAGAATCACTACTATCAGCACTGATAGCCAATTTACCTTCATCATTACGAATCAAGGTCTCTAGCTCGATCGTGTTAGAAAAGATCGACTGCGAAGCCAAAAAAAATGAGAATATACAGAGTGATGAGAGCAGAGCTGACCGCATTAATAAGAAATAGTCGGAATCGTGCATAAATCGCAAATGAAAATCCACAGTGTAAATAGATTTCTACTAACAGCAGGAATTTATACGTTTCGAGTTGAACTGAGCCCTAAGTATTTCAATTTGCTAAAAAACAATCATGGCAGAAACAGAAAACATTCAAGCAGCCCTCAAAAGCGTCAAATTCCCAGGCTTTAGCCGCGACATCGTTTCCTTCGGGCTGGTTCGTGAAATTGAACAGACTGGCGAAGACGTCCAAGTCGGGATTGAGATTACGACGGGGGACTCTGCGATCCCCGAGCAAATCGCAGCTGACATAAAAACTGCCGTCGGTGCGCTCGAAGGGGTCAAGGATGTCAAAGTACGGATGGAAATCTCTCAACCTAAGCAACAGCCCTCTTCAACGGGCGACGCGTCCAAGCAAGCCAGCACTAGCCAAGCCATGCAAAAGGTAAAATACGCCATTGCCATTGCCAGTGGTAAAGGTGGCGTCGGTAAATCGACTGTCACCGTCAACCTCGCCTGCGCACTCCAACATCTACTTGAGGAGAAAGGTCTACCGGGAGTTGGTATCATGGATTGCGATATTTACGGTCCCTCAGTGCCGCTCATGCTCGGTGCGGCTGGTCGCCCCGAAATCGAGGGTGATATGATCATACCGATCGAAAATTTCGGCGTAAGCACCATGTCAATGGGTTTTCTGGTCGACCAAGACACACCCGTCGTCTGGCGCGGCCCCATGATCATGAAGACGATTCAGCAATTCGCCCAAAACGTGAACTGGGGTGAACTGGAGATACTCGTGGTCGATCTACCACCCGGCACGGGAGACGCACAGCTTTCCCTTGTGCAAACCCTACCCTTGGAAGGTGCCGTCATCGTCACGACCCCGCAGCCCGCTGCTAGCAATGTAGCTCGCCGTGGCGCTCGAATGTTTGATAAAGTCAACGTGCCGCTTCTTGGTGTGGTTGAGAATATGAGCTACCTCGAAGCAGCTGACGGCGCCCGCCAAACACTCTTTGGCGAAGGCGGTGGCAGCGAAATCGCACAGAGCCTCGAAACTGAGCTTCTTGGCCAACTGCCACTTGATCCAAACATTCGCATCGGGTGCGACAAGGGCATCCCTATAGTAGTCAGCGACCCAGAATCGAAAGCCGCTCAAGAATTTATGGAAATTGCGCGTCAGATACTTAACAATCTCGTGAAAAAATAGACTGCTGCTGCTTTTAGACTAGCCAGTATTTCAGTCACGTGTATTCTACATTCTTCGTTAAGCACTATTTGTTGCAACAATGAGCGAGGAAAATAAAAATATGCCAGATTTAGCTTCCGATACCTTTACTGATCGCAGTTTTGCGAAACGATCAACCCTGTATCAAGAGTTTCTAGCGGAGCGAGAGGAGATTCTTCGCCACAAGTGGATCGAGTCGGAAAAACAGGGTAAAGACATCGGTTTTGAACGTGCTCTGCTCGACTGGATCCGCAAACACCGCGAAAGCTGGCGCAGTAAACGTAATACAAAAATCGGCTAGTAAATCGACGTAAAGAGTCGTTTTTCGGATCCGCAGCTATTTAAGTATCTTAGTCACTTACCCTTATAGCTCCGTATATTTATCACTGCGGCCTTTAGCTTTCTCGACAGGATATTTTTCGGCGTTCCGTTTCATCTTAGCATCGATGATTTTGGCGATATCAATGCCTGTCATATTAGCAAATTCGATCGCAAAAATAAACACATCAGCCAACTCCTCTTCGACTTTCGCGCGCAACTTCTCAGCTTCCATATCGCAGCGAGACGCCTCTGGAGTCTGCCAAAGAAAGTGCTCCATTAGCTCCGCCGCCTCAGCCGCAATCGCCATCGAAAGGTTTTTGGGCGCGTGAAATTGCTCCCAATCGCGCTCTTTTGCAAAAGCGAGCACGCGATCTTTAATTTCCTGCAACTGGGTATCTCCGTCATTCATCACATTAAGTTCAGCTTTGAAATTGTGATTCACAAGATTATTTCTATAACTAGCACGTGCTTTAGTGGATATAAAAATTGCCATTCGTAGCTAAAATAATCTGCCTAAGCCTCTCTACATGAATCAGGCTTCTAAATTCAAGCAACTCAAACAAGACGGGATCGGCATCTCAATGCTGACTTGCTACGACTACCCGACTGCAAAGATTCAGGATGACTGCGGAATCGATGTGATCTTTGTGGGCGACAGCCTAGCGACTAATGTACTCGGCTACGCGCACCAGAATGACCTTAGCCTAGAGGAAATGCGTCACCACGTGCGTGCCGTCGCACGCGGAATTGAGCGTGCCTACTTGCTAGCCGACATCCCCTACTCTGCATCTCACGATCTGCCGATGATCTTGGACGCGGCAGCTCAGCTCCACCAAGACGGCGTTAAAGGGGTCAAAGTAGAGGGCTTCAAACCAGAAGTATTTGTAGCTCTGGCCGGCTCAAAAGTCGATGCTTGGGCGCACCTCGGCTTCACACCACAACTCATCGAAAAGCCAGCTCTGCAAGCGAAAGACCGTAAATCGGCTGATCAGTTGATCGAAGAGAGTCAGCAACTAGAAGCAGCAGGCGCAGTCGGAATCATTCTCGAACTTGTACCCGACGCAGTCGCACAGAAAGTGAGTCGGGTGCTAAAAATCCCAGTCATCGGAATTGGCGCTGGCATGCATTGCGATGGTCAGGTGCAAGTCTGGCACGACCTAGTCGGGCTCGAAACAAGAGTTTACAAGCACGCCTTTCGACTAGGAGATGCCTATAACGCTCAGACTGAATCAGTTCAAACCTATCGAAACTTGATTGCAGACAAGCAAAATATGCGATAGTGCAGGATACCCTTGTTTCGAAATGGTGTCATAGCTTCGAGCGCTCGATCGGATACAAGCCTCAGGCATCGCGTGCACAGCGAAAGCCTAAATTGGTCGCAGCAGAGTCAGGCGTATTAGCCGTACGCGCGCCGAGGCGGTAGCGATTACAATAGCTATCGTGACAAAGGAAAGAACCGCCTTTCATTACCCGACTATCGCCACTCGAGGGGCCTTTCGGATTCATCCGAGTCGCTTCACTTTCTTTGGCGTGCCAAGTGGGATGAAACCGGTCGGCGCACCACTCCCAGACATTACCAACGAGATTATAAAAGCCATTATCGTATTTGCGATAAGCCGTTACGGGGGCGGTCCATCGATAGCCGTCAGCAGCTGAATTCTTATTCGGAAAATCGCCCTGCCAAACATTACAACGGTGCTTGCCGCTTGGTTCTAGTTCCGTGCCCCAAGGATACATGGTTTGTGAGTTATTATTGCCGCGCGCAGCAACCTCCCACTCGGCCTCGGTAGGTAAACGTTTACCCGCCCAAGCCGCGTAAGCGGTGGCATCGTTCCAAGATACGCTGACCACGGGGTGGTCCATGCGTTTTTTAATCGTAGAGCCAGGCCCTTCAGGTTTGCGCCAATATGCGCCCTCAATCGCATACCACCACTGGAGTCCTCTTACAGTATTCGACTCGCGTAACTTGCGTTGTTTTGAATTAGAAAGTTGCCCAATAAATACGTGAGCCCAGCCGAAAGTCTCTGACTCTGTCACGTAGCCTGTGGCTTCTATAAATTCTGCGAACTGTGCATTATTGACGGCTGTCTGGTCTAAGCAGTAGCTATCGAGCGTGATTTCGCGGACAGGACCTTCGCCGTCCGACTCAAAAGCTTCAGGGCCTTCGAAACCAATGCTATATTTGCCAGCTTCAATCCGGATCATCCCTTCTTTCGAGCCGGAAAGGGACTTGGCAGCCTGCGTGCATAAATCGAGATTCGGAGTCAGCCCCGAGCCATTACGCCTAGGGGCGCAGCAAGCTTTTTCGTTTTCGGACATTTGATAAATTTTAAATTTATTTTGGCAAAAATCACCTTCTTAAGATCCGAGCAGAAACAAGAAATTAGGTCGAGGGATAAACCTCGTCTTTAAATGATAACTCGGGCTAATCGAGCACCGCCGTCAGTACCGCTGAAGCATGGATACCCAGTCCACGTCCACAATCATTGAGACCTTCGCCCGTGGTCGCAGTGATACAGACATCCGAATCCTCGATATCAAGAAGGCCCGCCAGCGATGCACGCAGTGCGGGCACCTTAGGGTCGATTTTTGGTCGTAGACACTCTATAGCGACTGATAGGTGGCTAATCTTCCAATCCGCAAGGCCGGCTAGAGCGACCTTTAGATACTCTTTGCTATCGGTAATGCCCTCTTTGCACATGGCATCGGCGACCGAGCCAATCACTGTGTGGCCAGTCACGCCGCTGATCGCATCAGTCACAGCGTGGAGAATGACATCAGCATCACTATTACCCGAGAGCGCAGGTGCATCGTCGAAGACTAAACCACCCAGCATGAGGACTCGATCCGATTCGCCTTCAACGAATTGATGACTATCCAGACCGATCCCTGTCTTCACCTTCATGGTTTAAAGATCTGGGAAAAAGCGCTTCTTTTCCGCAGCGGCTGTTTCAGGGCCGTCGGAGGCATGCACCACATTGCGCATCATATCAGTGCCGAGATCGCCACGGATCGTTCCCTTGGGTGCTTCTTGCGAATTGGTAGGTCCGAGGAGATCACGCACCTTGGCGATGACGGCTTCGCCACTTAGAATCATGGGCATAACCGTGCGACTGCTCATGAAAGCTTCGATCTGGGGAAAGAAAGGTTGGTCGGCCACGTGTGCATAATGCTCACGTAGGATCGCACCATCAAGCAGCATAACTTTTGAGGCGACGATTTCAAAGCCAGCCTTTTCAAAGCGGGAGATAACTTCCCCTGCGACACGGTTTTCCATGCAGTCAGGTTTGAGGATGATAAGTGTTTCTTCCATAGGGTGATAAATAAAATGAGGTTTGGGATGTCGCAGAAATTAGCTAATGACAAGCCAAAATCAGTCGAGCTAATGTGCTTACTGAGAATCGACTAAAACAAAAAATGCAATATCAGGTGCAAGGTAATACAGGCTGCTAATCCAGCCGCTATATCATCAATCGCACAACCCAATCCACCTGGTAGATTCTGCAGGCGCGCGATGCCAAAGGGCTTTAAAATATCGAATATGCGAAAGAGTGTAAAGCCAGCCAACAAAACAGGCCAGCCACCATGCTCCGCGATCAAGCCTGTCTGTCCGCCCATTCCAATAAACACAAGCGGCACTGCCACCACCTCATCGAGCACGATGATTCCTGGATCACGCATTTGTAGACGCTTTTCTGCCGCATCGCAGATGGCCACCGACAGGTAGGCACTCAGCGCAGCTAAAAAGATAAAACCAATCGGCGTGGCATGATGAAAAAAAACGGCATAGAAAGCCAAACCAACCACGCTTCCCCAAGTGCCGGGCGCCTTTCTAATCCGCCCGACAGGACCAATTGTAGCAAGATTCACCACCAGCGGCGTGGACAATGCGCGAGTCCAAAAAATGTAAGGGTCAATCGAGCTCACTGCTTGTCCTCGTTCTTTCCGGTGAAAATCGACCAGTATTTGACCAAGTATTGCAAACCTGACGAAACCGTCAGCAATGTTGCAATGACGAAAAAACCCAAACCACACCAATGGATTACATCACCGACAATTGAAGGTAATCGCTCAGAAAAGTCAGCACGTATCGCTACTGCAAAGAGCAGTAGAATCGCCGCGACCATTTGAGAGACAGTCTTATGCTTACCCGACTTCTCAGCCGCCAGAACAACGCCGTCACTAGCCGCGACTAAGCGAAGGCCAGTAATCAGGAACTCACGACTCAAAATTAAAAGAAGCAGTGGTAGCGTCCACTCAGGCAAGATACCAATGACCAATAATGAGATGAACAGCCCGACAATAAAGACTTTGTCCGTCAGCGCATCCATGAGCTTACCAAAATTAGAAACCAACCCCTGCTTACGGGCATAGTAGCCATCCGCCCAATCTGTGAGTGCTCCGATAATAAACAAGACGAAGGCCAAGCTACTCGCCCCCAAGAAAGGCAGGTAGAGAAAACCCACCACCCCAAAGAGAATCGGGATGCGAGAGAGCGTCAGTAAATTTGGTAAATTCACAACTCACAGAGTGTCCAAGTTGCGAGAACTCGGCTAGCTCAAAATTCCTATGTTTTCGGGGCCTCTATGGGTGAAAGAAAATCCAAAAGCTTGTGCTAATTTTCAGCCGAGAAGTTTACGTAGAAACAAGTCGCGATGAATTGGACTGGCACCGTGCTCAATCAGTGCTGAACGATGAGCGGCGGTGCCGTATCCCTTGTGTTGGGCGAAACCATACACGGGATACTTCTTAGCGAGCCGTAACATTTCGCGATCGCGAGTAAGCTTCGCGGCGATACTAGCCATCGCAATAGAAAGCGATTTTCCATCGCCTTTGATCACGCCCTCGTGGGCATATGGGAAGGGCTTCAGAGGGCGACCATCAACAATGACCTTCACCTCAGAAGCTGCCTTGAAAAGCGGCTCAGCGGCAGCCACGTGAGGTAGCGACCATCCATCTGCCTGCTGAGCTAATTGCTCGATGGCGCGCTGCATGGCCAGACGAGTCGCCCCAAGGATGTTGTGTTCAGCGATCTCGGCGACTGATCCGGATGCCACGGCAAAGTCGATCAAACCTTCAGCTTGGAGCGATTCCAAGACTGCAAACTGAGACTCACGCGATTCGGCGGACAATTGCTTGGAGTCGTTGATGAGCGCGCTTCGCACAAGCGAGTCGGGAGACTCAAAAAGCTTTTGGCTGAAAACACAGGCGCCAGCCACGACGGGGCCTGCTAGGCAACCACGTCCAGCTTCATCGATTCCTATGAGTCTGGAGTAGTCCGAAAGCCAATCACGATCGTATGCTTGCAATGCGTTCACGCCCTAGTCTCCCGGTGGATGGTCAAGTGATTCTAATACGCCCCTACTCCGCAAGAGGTGAAGTTTAGAAATAGATCAACGCGACTTAGGCCAGATCGAAGCGATCGAGTTCCATCACCTTCGTCCATGCTGCGACGAAGTCTTTAGTAAACTTCACTTGTGCTCCTTCGCAGGCGTAAACTTCGGAAATGGCACGTAACTCAGAGTTGGAACCAAAGATCAAGTCGACACGAGTGCCAGTCCACTTTAGTTCACCCGTCTTGCGGTCACTGCCTTCGAAGAGATTTTCGGCATGAGAGGTCGCCTTCCATGTGGTGCCCATATCGATCAAGTTGCTAAAGAAGTCGTTGGTTAACTGTCCGGGACGATCCGTGAAGACACCGTAATCTGAACCATCGAAGTTTGTATTAAGCGCGCGAAGACCGCCAACCAAGACGGTCATTTCTGGAGCAGTCAGCGTGAGTAAGTGCGCTTTATCGACCAGCATTTCTTCCGCGGAGACTGTGTATTGTGTCTTCGCGTAATTACGAAAGCCGTCGGCTTCTGGCTCAAGCGCCGCAAAAGAATCGACGTCTGTCTGCTCGACAGTGGCGTCGGTACGGCCTGGCGTGAAGGGTACTTCAATATCGCTGCCAGCATCTTTAGACGCTTTTTCGATGGCAGCAGAGCCTGCGAGCACGATCAGATCAGCGAGAGAAACTTGCTTAGGTCCAGAATCTGCATTAAAGGATTTTTGAATGCCTTCGAGCGCGTCGAGCACTTTAGTTAGCTGCGTTGGGTTGTTACTCTCCCAATATTTCTGGGGCGCCAAACGGATGCGAGAGCCGTTGGCACCACCGCGCATATCAGAGCCACGGAAAGTGGAGGCAGATGCCCATGCCACCGAAACCAATTCAGAAACTGAGAGCCCAGAATCTAAGATTTTTGCCTTCAAAGCGGCCACATCAGAAGCATCCACTAAGTCGTGATCAACCGCAGGGATCGGATCTTGCCAGATCAGTTCTTCACTAGGCACATCACTACCCACGTAGCGAGCGATTGGCCCCATATCGCGGTGCGTTAGCTTAAACCATGCCCGAGCAAAAGCGTCAGCAAACTCTTCGGGGTTTTCGTGGAAACGCTTGGAAATCTTCGCGTAGGCGGGGTCTTCACGGAGCGATAGATCCGTCGTCAGCATCGTCGGTTGGATCATCCTATCTTTGTTCTGCGCCATCGGCACGGTGCCGGCACCACCATTATCCTTTGGCTTCCACTGATGAGCGCCAGCAGGACTCTTTGTCAGTTCCCACTCGTAGCCGAAGAGATTGTCGAAATAGCCGTTGCTCCACTTCGTCGGCGTGCTTGTCCAAGTGACTTCAAGGCCACTGGTGATCGTGTCATCACCATGGCCAGTGCCATAACTGTTTTTCCAACCTTGGCTTTGCTCTTCAATACCAGCGGCCGCGGGTTCCGGTCCAACGTATTGGTCGGGGTCGGCTGCACCATGAGTTTTACCAAAAGTATGCCCACCCGCGATGAGGGCAACCGTCTCTTCGTCGTTCATCGCCATACGGGCAAAAGTTTCCCGAATGTCGTGCGCAGCCGCGATGGGATCTGGGTTTCCGTTGGGGCCTTCAGGATTAACATAGATCAGACCCATTTGCACCGCAGCGAGTGGATACTCTAGTTCGCGATCGCCCGAGTAGCGCTTGTCGTCAAGCCATTCGGTTTCCTTGCCCCAATAAATGTCCTCCTCTGGTTCCCAGATGTCCACGCGTCCACCAGAGAAGCCAAAGGTTTTGAACTCCATCGACTCAAGAGCGACATTACCGGCAAGAATCATGAGATCAGCCCATGAAAGTTTGTTCCCGTATTTCTTCTTTACCGGCCAGAGAAGCAGACGCGCCTTGTCAAGGTTACCATTATCTGGCCAGCTATTGAGCGGCGCAAAACGCTGTGCGCCCGTGCCAGCGCCACCACGACCGTCGGCAATGCGATAAGTGCCCGCACTGTGCCAAGCCATACGGATAAAGAAGGGACCATAGTGCCCAAAGTCTGCCGGCCACCAATCCTGAGAGTCAGTCATCAGTTCGGTGAGGTCTTTTTTGACCGCCTCTAGGTCGAGGCTCTTGAAGGCTTCAACATAGTCAAAGCCATCATCCATTGGATTGGAGCGCGAGGTGTGCTGGCGTAGAATATTGAGTGGGAGCTGATTCGGCCACCAATCTCGGTTTGAAGTACCGCCGCCGGCAGCAGTCGCACGTTGCATGGAGCCGTTCAAGAAAGGGCACTTACTCTCACTCTCGGACGAGCTTTGAGTTTGGTCCATGTCGGAAGTTTTAGCCTCTACAGAATTTATATCGTGTGGGTTTTCCATAATAAAGTTAGGTGTCTAAAGATCTTATATTCTGAGTTTGAAATTAAAAGTATAGAGCTAGCCCAGGGTCGAGCTTTTACAAGCCGAGAAGCAATAAAATCCTAATGGAATTTAATACTTATACCAACTCGGCTTGGCAGGCGGCTCCAGTCCCTGTGCTTCGTAAGCAGTCTTGAAGTGCATCTTGGCAAAGCCCTTCAAACCATCGGCACCCTTTTCCTCAAAAATCTTCTTGGCCTGTTCAAGCACTCGACCACTGGCCCCTTTGAGCAAGCTTTCGCCAAACTCGTCGGAGAGCCGCTTCATCTCGCGCACGTAAACGGCACGGGCAATAATCGAAGCCGCCGCCACAACAGGATCGGACTCGGCTTTTGTTCGGCTAACGAGCTTGAAATCTTTGCGGTCTTTGACGTAAGCATCGACAAGCTTCTGCTTAGTGAATTGGTCGAGCAAACCCCACGGAGCAGCGCGCTGATCGAGCGCTTGGTTGAGCGACTTGCCGTGATACCAGGCGAGTAGCTTATTCAGATTGCGATCAAACTTGTTGTAGAGCTCATTGTATTTAGGCATCCGCGCAAAAGCAGTCTGGATGACGACGCCCTTTGTTTTGCGGATTTCCTGATCAAGCTTTAGGATGCTGCCATCGGTCAACTTTTTACTATCGGCCACCCCGAGTTCGAGCCACTGGCGAACCATGTCACCATCCGCCACGACACACGCTGTGACCAAGGGTCCAAAAAGATCGCCTTTCCCACTTTCGTCGGCACCTGCGTGGAGCGTGAACCATTCCGGGTTGTGCACCTCTTCATAGCCGAGGAGCGCTTCGCCCGTGATCTCAGGCTCAAGTATATCGCGGACAAAATCTTCCATATTTTTACCAGATACGACCAACTTACCACTCTGATAGCCAACCACATTGACCTTTTCACCCTTAAAGGCAAAGAGCGAGTAAGCCACATCATAGGGGAACCATGCGCCGCCCACACTTTTCTCTTCCAAAAAGTCAGCAAGTTGATCCATCTTCTCATCATCAAGCTTGATGGTATACATCACCTTCTTTTGAGGACCTTCGTCTTCGGCGGGCTTGGATTTCTTTTTCGGCATCTGGACTATATTTGATCCAAAACATAGGATTGGCCGCCTGGAATCAAGACACGAACTCGAAACTTGCCATTTTACCGCCCGATCTGATCCTCAGCCATATGTCTAAACGATACATAGTCATCATGGCAGGAGGCCGAGGCGAACGCTTTTGGCCAGAGAGCCGCACTGCCCGACCCAAGCAACTGCTCCCAATTGTCGGCGAAAAGGCAATGCTCGCCCAAACAATCGACCGCCTGGCCGAGCTAGTCCCCGCAGAAGACGTATTTGTCATCACGAACGCGGAGCAACGCGATGCCGTGCTGAAAGTCTGCCCCGAGCTCGATCCTAGTAAAGTGATCGGCGAACCCATCGGGCGCGATACTGCAGCCGCCGTCGGCTTAGCGACTGTGCTAGTTCGCCGCGAAGATCCCGAAGCTGTCTTTGCCATGCTGCCCGCAGATGCCGTGATCCACGACGCAGCAGGTCTATGCGCCACCCTCGAAAGCGCCTTCGCTGCAGCCGCAGCTGATCCCGTGCTCGCCACGATCGGCATCACTGCCAGCTTCCCAGCGACAGGCTATGGCTATATCCAGCAAGGCAATACTCGCGGTGACTATGCAGGCAAAGCCGTCTACCAAGTTAAACGCTTCGTCGAGAAGCCCGAGCTCGCTACCGCACAAAGCTACCTCCAAGCGGGGGACTATTTCTGGAACGCTGGCATGTTCATTTGGTCGGTCTCAACCATCGTAGCCGAACTCGAGAAAAACACCCCCAATCTATGGCAAGCCCTGCAAGCCATCGATCAAGGCCTCGAAGCGGGTCAAGGTATCGACGCGCTCCTGGCGCAACATTACCCAAAGCTGGAAAAAATCTCCGTCGACTACGCGATTATAGAAAAGGCAAATAATGTCGTCATGGTTGAGTCTGCCTTTGATTGGGACGACGTCGGCGAATGGCCAGCGGTCTCCAGGCATTATCCTGCCGACGAAGCGGGTAATGTCGTCCGCGGTTCTGCAGAACTGGCCGATGCAAGCGGCAACATTGTCTACTCCCGCGATGACAAGCACCTCGTCGCCCTAGTCGGCGTGGAAGACTTGATTGTAGTCAGAACCGAAGACGCCACCCTCGTCTGCCACAAAGACAAAGCTCAAGAAATCAAAGACCTAGTCAAAAAGATAGGCGCGAAAGCAAGCTACAAGCATCTCACATAATTCTTTCAAATGAACTATCTAGGCATCGATTGGGGAGAGAAGCGCATTGGCTTGGCCTTCGCAGACGAGGTTGGCATCGCCATGCCACTGCCTGCCGCGGTTGCTGCCTCCAAAAAAGAGCGTATGCGCCACATCGAAACGATGCTGACCGAGCGTAAAGCAGAGGAGCTAGTCGTCGGCTACCCTCTCAATATGAACGGCACCGTCGGATTTAAGGCAAGGGAGGTCGATGAATTTATTGGGGAGCTAGAAAAGCGATTCCGCCTACCCATCCACCGCATCGACGAGCGCCTTTCTAGCCATTCAGTCGAGCAGGGCCTAAAAGGGCAAAAGAAGAAACCCAGCCGCCAAAGTGGCGAGATCGACTCGCGCGCCGCCGCGCTAATCTTACAAGATTTCATCGAAGAACGAAACCTGAATTCCTAGCTTGACCACTAGGACAAGGTTTCGACATCTTCCTCAGCTCAGTTTAGCTATCGCGGGTATAGTTTAGAGGTAAAACATCTGCCTTCCACGCAGAGGTCGTCGGTTCGATTCCGTCTACCCGCACCATTAAGATAGGTTCAAGTTCAAAGGAGAGGTGACAGAGTGGCCGATTGTGCATCCCTGGAAAGGATGTGTGGGGGTAACTCCACCGAGGGTTCGAATCCCTCCCTCTCCGCCACTTT
>QOOZ01000020.1 GCA_003331195.1 Puniceicoccaceae bacterium
CTGTGCTTTTTCTGTAACAATGCTTCAAGCCCAAGAGGAAGAAGAAGTAATTGTCCTCGATGAAGTCGACGCCGACTCTGTTCCCATTGAAGAGAGCATTCTAGCGACGACACGCCCGATTACATCGGTGTATGGAACTGACCGTTCTATCCTAGATACGCCACGAAATGTGAATATTATTTCTCGTGAGCAGTTAGACGCTATTAGCATTAAAGATGTCCGCGATTTCTCTAAGCTCACTTCTTCCTCCTACACAAAATCCAATTTCGGTGCTCCAACAACACCTAATCTACGTGGACAAGAAGGAGATCTTATGATTAATGGCATACGCCGTGGTCATTCTATTAATGGTAATGGTGTCCCTATAAATTTTAACTCGGTTGAGTCTGTGAACATTGTTAAGGGACCTGCCGGTGCGGTTTATGGTACATCCAATTACGTGGGTGGTTATGCAGATTTAATTACTAAGCGTGCTTACTTTGAAGATGGTGGTAAAGTTAGTTACTCTTACGGAACTTGGGATCAACATACTTATTCTTTAGATTATAATAAGGTAGTTAGTGATACCATGGCTTATCGTGCATCCATCGGTATAAGAAATTGGGGAGGCTATTGGGATCGTTGGTATGATGAGAGCGAATCCATCTACCTAACATTCGCATTCCGGCCAAGTGATACCTACTCCATTGACATAATGGGAGAATATTACTCTGGCAATTATACCGAAAACTGGGGCATTAACCGTGTAACGCAGGATCTATTAGACAATAGTCTTTACCTGCCAAATGCTGCTACTCCTTCAGAGTATGTAGTTAATTACCAAAACAATCCTCCTGTTGGTTATGGTAACACACCATTCGGGCAACCTACGGAGGGTCCCATCGTACTGGATATGTTAAATCCTGTTCCAATTGAGCGTTCAGGTAAATTATCTGCACCTGGTGATGACTCCGTGGCTGAAGTTATTTGGTTACAAGCTATACAAGAAAAGAAGATTTCAGATTCCTTAACTTTGACCAACAACACTTATTTCCACTATAAGGATCGTGAAACTTTCAGCTCGTACCACTATTCTGAGTATTTACCGCATAACTGGTCGATTGAAAATCGCTTACAATTGACACAAGATTTCGAAACAGAAAGTTTTGAATCAGTGAGTGTGACTTATGGATTACGCTTGAAATACCAAGAGATTGAGTCGGTAAATCATTTTTACAATGAGCCAGTTAATTACTACGATATGACTGGTGATCCTAATCTTTTCAGAGTTCCTGACAGTTCCTTCGATGCAGACTATTTGGGTATAGGACCTTATGTGTATTCAACTAAGGCTGGTCGTGGAGTACTCGATTATTGGTATGTTGGAAACGACCCTGGCGCAGGAGGCACAGACCTCAATCCTGTTGGCTTAGAGGCTTTTGATACAGAAAGTTTTATTTATGCGCCATTTTTCCAGGCTGACATAGAAGTGAATGATAAGTTTTCAGTTCTGTTTGGTGGAACTATAGACTACGTAGAGCACAAAGACGGCATACCAGAAGCAGTTAAGTTTATTGATAAAAACGGTACTGCAGGTACTTACAATGCATCTACAGGTGAATTCGTGCCTGGAGATACTTCAGATGATACACTTACCGATTTAGATTATACTAAAGTTAGTACTTCTTCTGAATTCTATAATGCTAATGTTTCCTTTGTTTACAAACCAACTGAAGCGAGCTCTGTTTATTTTACCTATAATGAGGGGGAGCACTTTGATAGTAACACTGGTGGTGCATTGAAGGGCAGTAGTTTTGATGAAGACTTAACTACTGAGCTCGCAGAGTTAGGTACTAACATAGCATTGTTTGATGGTAAGGCTTACTTAGGTGCCGCATTATTCTCTCAAGAGTATACTACGCAGAACTCTAACGGATCTACCGATAGAGTTTTTACTGATGGATTTGAAATTGAGTTTAATTACCAGCCAAATCGTAATTTGTTTGCTACAATTGGTTATTCTTATCTCGACTCTAAGCGCACAGCTGGCTTTTTAGCTACCGCTACTTCAGCTTCCCAACAAGTAGTTGGTGAGTCTTGGGAAACACCTACATTTCCTAGCTTCTTAGAGGGTGCAACATTTGAAACTCCAGGTTGCCCTCCACACCTTCTCAATGCGCTTGTACAGTACAAGTTTGACAATGGTTTTGGTGTACAAGCTAATATTGTGGTTACTTCTGCAATGCAAGTGGCTTACAATGGCGGTGAGTATGCTGACAAAGATGATGATGATAGACGCACAGTTCCTACTGGTGTATTTTTAGAATCTCCAAAACTCGGCGCACAGTATGAGATCGACCTAAAGCTCTTCTACGAGTATGAAAGTTGGTTATTTGAGTTCTCCATCTTCAATGCTACTGATGAAGATAATTGGGATTTGCCTAACACAGGATACGCTCTTGGCTCTGTAGTAGGACGCCCAGAGCGCAACTATCAGATTGGAGTTAGTTACTCATTCTAATTTCTTTATAAGCTATATTTATCAAAGCGGCAGGTGTAACCTGCCGCTTTTTTTGTCTATAAAAGTAATTAGCTAGTTAAAATAGACAGCTCAGAAATTAGAGTGTATATCGATAGTAAAAACAGATCTGTCCTACATAACGACGATTAGATCGCACAACTAAGGAAGGGGTGCAAAGCTACTAGGCTTATAAAGCGCTTGAAGCTTTAATTACCAAGTAACCTATCCGTCAAAAATCTTTCAAAAGCTTTGATGTCTTTCCAGTTGGTCGCTACTTGTGCGACAAATTTGCCATTATTGTCTACTAAGGTCTTGCCTTCGTCCGATACATTAAAATTCAAAGTTTCGTAATTAAGGAGTGATCCATCGTAAGCCATATATACAGCAACATCATCAAATAGAGTAGAGGACTTTTGCGTAAAAAAGTCACAATGGATCCAAGGGACTCTTGGCGCCCATATGCAGTAATTCTCAATAACAGCATTCAGTAGAGGATCACTAGTTGCTTGCCAAATCTCTTGATATTCCTCTCCAGATAAAAAGAAGATGCCGCAGGTATCGAGTGGAGTGAGGGTGATGCTCTGCCAATCTGCTCCGATTACTTCGCGAAAGGCCTCTACGTTGTTCGCGACATTGTATTCGGCTGAGATTTCTTTTGAGCCATCATAACCTAAATAAAAACTTCCAAACATACCAAAAAAATCACATCTTTTAGCAATTTGTGGGCGTTGCTCGATGGCTGTAGCAAGACTGGGTACAGGACCAACTGCGATCACGGTAACAGTTTCTTTGGACGATTCTACAAAATCGATAAAGGCGCTAACCCCGTCTTGTTCAATAGGGCCCTTGTAGTTACTCAGCTTATAATTCTTAACCCACGGACCTTGATGACGCTCTGAGTCAGGCATGATACCAAAGTCCTTACCAAGTGCGATAATCACATCTTCTCGCCCTGCTACTTGCAATACTTTGGCGGCAACCTTTGCTCGGTACTTTGCTTCGCCGGTCTCAGTGAGAACCATTTTTAAGTCTAATTCTTTAGAGCGCAAGATGTGCGCAAGTGCCCAAGTATCGTCTACATCACCACCAATATCAGTCGCGAAGACTACTGGTTTGCTTGCTAGGTGGGTCGGCAATAGTAGCCATGCTGAAACAAGTGATAGAGTTGCAAAACATGAAAAGGATCGAAGTACTCGCTGCATGGCTAGAGGGTTACTTCGCTTCAAATAAGGGCAATATTTCCATCCCCGGCACGGTAACTAATCCCTTATCTGTCAGGCGAATTTCAGGTATGACCGACAGTGGTAATAGATTGAAGCCCATGTAAGGAAGGGTACAGCCCATTTCTGTCCACGCTTTCTTTAGTATAGTAGATTCCTCGGCAACCACGGTCGCGCGTTTATCCGATAGTAGTCCTGCAATCGGAAGCTCGACCTTTGCAATGACGTTGCCCTCTTTTACAACAATAACAGCCCCTTGAGACTTGTTGATTTCTTTCAGCGCGAGTGTCATGTCTGCTTCATTCGTTCCAGCGATGACTATATTGTGCGCATCGTGTCCAACACTACTAGCAACAGCGCCACTTTTTAGTCCAAAGTTTTGTAATAGTGAGTAGCCAACCCCACCATTTTTATCATAACGTTCGACGACAGTTAGATAGCACAAATCATTTCCTTCTAATACACTCTCCCAAGAATTTGGTGCTTCAGTAAGCTCAATTGTTCGGTGTAGCGTAATAATTCCAGGCAATTCAGTGCGAATACAGTTAAGCTTTCCAGCCTCTTTTGGCAGTTCAGGAATAAGTTTTGGATTTTTTGGCAAGCTGACTGTTTGATAGGCAGGCTTGGGATATTGATAGCGCTCTTCGGTTAAAATTTTATCCAGACCAACTGTGATAGACTTATCTTCAACAACCAGTTCGCCGCCAAACCATGTATTTTGAACTTCTAACTCATCATTGAGTAGAACTAGGTCCGCGCGCCTACCTGGACCAAGCCCGCCTAGTTCATTGTCCATCGCATAGCGTGTAGCGCCATGTAGTGAGCCTGCACTCCAGGCTAATTCGGGGCGCATGCCTGCCTTGACCGCTTGGCGCACGACCCAGTCCATTCCAAATAAAAATAGGTCGTCTGCGTCGCGATCATCCGTGCAGACGCATACTCGCTTAGCCGAAGCGCTGCTTTCGATGACTGGTTTAATCGCCTCGGGAAGACTGTGCCATGGAGTTGTTGGTGGACCGCCACGTAAAAAGAGCCAAATGCCCGCCTCCAGCATGTCGTCGGCTATGTCCTTATCAATTGCCTCATGGGTATCTGTGACTCCAGATGCGGCGTAAGCGCTGACAAATTCACGACCATAAATGTGACCGCAGACTGGTTTGCCACGCTTCAATGCTTCGCCTATGATCGCGTGTGATCGATCATCGGAAGTGCAAACTTGTACGAAGTCCATTTTCTCTCCGAGTGCGACCGCTTCCGGCCACTTGTCAAAAATCCCTGCAATTCGTCCTGGCGTTAGGTCGCCACCGGCAGTTTCAAATTTGGGTGAAGTCGCAGGCACAGTACTAGGAACAGTCAAAAAGATATTCAGTGGCGCGGCCCGTGCATCTTCAAGCATCCATTCAATGCCCGCAACCCCGGAAACATTTCCTATTTCGTGGCTGTCGCAAAAAATCGTAGTTGTGCCATTGAGCAAAGCCGCCTCAGCGTAGGCACATGCAGTCATCATGCTACTTTCAATGTGAATGTGTGGATCGACGAGCCCAGGCGCAACAATACCACCTTGGGCATCGTAGAAATTTGTATCTAAACTACAACTACGTGCGGTCCCTGCTGGTTGAGTGCAAGCAATACGCCCTGATTTCAACCAGATCTCTTTTTCTGTCAATATCCGCTCTGAGTAGGTAGAAAGGAGGCGAGCACCTGTGATGACTGAATCTGGTGTTACAGTCTTCATGGCGACTCGCGCGAGTTCCTGCGTTACACAGTGGAGCGGTGGGATTTTATTGAGCGACATGATTGGTAAATTGAATGTTTGGTTTTGGGCTGTTGTCTACTTTTAAGTAAGCTACCAGCCGAGTTCATTAGCAAGAATCACGCTCGCGTCTGTTGGAACGCCAGGCTCTGCATCGGCTTTTTGATTGCACAAATTACCGTCGCTGTCCCAGAAGCGGATGATCATTTTACGTTCACTAAGTGGTCCCTCAAAATCGAGCGTAACGAAGTTGTTTTTGAGAATTTGATCTTGCTCGCCTTCAAAGACGTCAAGTCTTGAGGGGTTGCTTTCTTCTTGTTCTACTCCCGCCGTAAGCGGTGAGCTAGCAACCTCATAGAGTGTTGTGTTTTTGTTCTCCCTAGTGTGAATGATCTGGTTCACTTCACCGTAATGAATGTCTCCACTGAGAAAGACAACGCCGCGGATTTCTTCAGCGACTATACGGTCCATGAGATACTTCCATTCTTCAGGGAAATTTCGATAATTGTCTGAGTTGTTAGATTGGCTTAGCACGGAACTGCCCATGACAATTAAATTAAAACGCGCGGGGTAGCTTTTTAAGTCATTCGCGCTTTGGCTTAAATTCCAAGCAAGATGATCAACTAGCCAATCGACCTGCTCTTTTCCTAAAAGCGCTTTATTTTGGCCAAATGCCTGCGGGTTGCTTTCGCTTGGTGTTAAGTAGGTGCGATTATCTAATAAATAAATGTTAACATCCCCCCAATTTACATAAGTGAAGATTCCAGGTATTTCGGGAAGGCCTGCACTGGGGTTGCCCCACATTAGCTGAAATACTTCAGTGCTTTGCTCTTTGAGCCAGTAGTTTCGGCCGATATTGTTGGGGCCATAATCGTGATCATCCCAAGTCGCATAGTGAATAGCATTGCCAAATAATGGTGATAATTCGGGAGTCTGGCGGTCATGAGTCCAGCGGGCGATTAAACCTTCACGAGACTCAAAATCATTTTCGCGGTAGTATACATTATCACCTAACCAAAGCATAATAGCAGGATTCTTTTCGTAAATAGACTCAAATATTTGATACTGTCTACCATACGGCTTACCTCCCTCTCGATCCGTGCCTTTTTGGTTGATATATGCGCACGAGCCCATCGCGATGCGGAAATCAAAGATGGAATGCTTTTCATTAGTCGCCTTGTTTGGTATCCAGCGCCAGCGAGGCTTTGACTGAAAAGAGAGCGGAATCGCTCCTTGTAATTTGTAGGAATCGCTAAATTTCGGCTGTGCTACTTCTTTTGATTCTCCTAGTAGGATCCTGTAATCATACCGCGTGCCTGGATTAATGCCTTCTCGAGCTAGAAGTTTAGCGGTATATCCGTCCTCGTAGCAGGTGGTTAGAGCGCGCGAATACCACTTAGTCTGAGGCGAACCAGATTTCCAGTACTCAAGCTGTATTCGACCTTCAGTGTTGGTTTGTAGCCAAACCAATACCGAATGCATGGTAGTGTGTGTGACGATCGGACCATTGAGAAGTGTCAGTTCTTCACTAGCACTGCAGACAAGAAGTCCACAGAGTAAGAATAGAGTCACTTGGTATATGCTTTTTAGTCCGGACATCTATTGGAAGGACTTATCCTATTGCGTAAAAGGCGATAAATATAGCACCAATAACATAGGTCATCCAATTAATTTTAGCAGCTTTTCCTGCAGCTATCTGCATGACTAGAAAAAGAATGATGCCTATGGCAAGTCCGTGAGTAATGCTAAAAAACAGTGGAATTGCAAGTGCGGTAAATACTGCCGTAATAGTTTCTGTGAAATCATCATAGGGAATATCACGCAGGCTTTGACCCATTAAAAGCCCTACAAAGATTAGTGCTGGAGCTGTCGCAATTGAGGGGATTGCACCAATCAGGGGATATAAAAAAGTAGATAGTAAGAATAGCGAACCAACCACTACACTAGTAAATCCGGTTCTGCCTCCAGCTTCAACGCCAGCAGCAGACTCAACAAACGATGTCACTGTTGAAGTTCCAAGAATAGCCCCAGTGGATGTAGCAATTGCATCCGCAGTCAGTGCTTTATCCATTTTGGGTAGTTTGCCTGAGGAGTCAACGAGACTGGCTCTACGGGAAACTCCAATAATTGTACCAACTGAGTCAAAGAGATCTAGAATTAACAAAACGAACATGATCTTGAGCGCGCTTAAGTTTGTGAATGGGTACAGCCAATCGAGTTGTAAAAAAGTCTCTCCGAGACCACTTGGTATTGCTGCGATACTTTCTGGCGTAGCCGTCAGTGTAGTTCCGTCGGATCCTGCCACAAATAGCCCGCAGGTTGCTAAGATAATCATGCTGATCATAATCGCACCTGGTATTTTCTTGGCAGATAATATGCACATTAAAAATAACCCTGCTAGTGCGAGTAAAACCGCTGGGCTGGTCATAATACCATGGGTAATGATTGTATTAGGGTCAGCTATGACGATGCCGGCAGCTTTCAGTCCTAGCAGGGCAATAAAGAAACCAATACCTGCTTGAATGCCTACTTGCAGGCCAGGTGGAATCGCTTCAGCGAGTTTTTTCCGAAAGCCAGAAATCGACAAGATTAGAAAAACAATGCCATTCCAAAAAACTAGACTTAATGCAGCCTGCCAGGGCAGACCGTATCCAATTACAACCACAAATGCAAAATAAGCATTCGTGCCCATCCCAGGAGCAAGCGCGATGGGATAATTCGTCATTAATGCCATCAGAAAACAACCGATAGCCGCAGCAACGGCAGTCGCCATAATGACCGCTTGGGTGTCCATTCCTGTGCTGCTTAGAATCATTGGATTCACTGCAAGAATATATGCCATGGCAGCGAAAGTTGTGAATCCTGCGAGCGTCTCACGACCAAGAGTTGTTTTATTTTCTTCGAACTTAAAAAAGCTTAGCATCGCAAAATAGTTTCAGGGTTATCTGCTTAATCAAAGATGGCTTCTGGTAAGTAACCGGTGACAGTAAAATTTGGCGCATTGACAACTTGGCTCAGCTTAAGGTCTAAAACAGCTGAACATGTTAAGAAGGCTTGCTCACTCGATAGATCTAATCGCTGCATTAAATAATCAATTGCTCGCCGAACAGCGCCCTGTGCATTAATCTTAAGATCGGGTCCACTTGATACGAAAGCGTGATACTCGGAGCCTATGTACGCAGGTGGACAAAGATTAGGAGCAGTCACTAAGTAAGGCTCTTCAACGGAAAAGTTTTTTTCGATGCTGACGCGAAGAGTGACATCCATTGGCGCTTCTAGTCCGTTAATGGATACCTCGCCGTCACCTTGAGCCGCATGAGCATCACCTGCACAAAGCTTCCCACCGTCAACTAGTACGGGCAAATACAACTTACTGCCAGCTGTTAAATGTTTCACATCCATATTTCCGCCAAAATTGCCCGGAGGGCGTGTTCGGAAGCTACCTTTTTGTGCGCGTTGCACTCCTAAAATACCACAGAATGGATGTAGCGCTATGGTAATCCCCGGCATGCTTTGTGTATTTTCTTCATTCAGCGCCCAGTGATGTAGGTAGAAATCATCGTAATCATCTGGCAGGAAACACTTTTGTGGGTTGATGCTCTGCCACGCCCATCCCTTGTGCGCATATTCTAATATTTCTATCTTTAGCGTATCACCAACCTTTGCGCCCGCTATAGAGACAGGTCCTGTTAATGCGTGAATCAGATCAAAATTAATTTTTCGAAAATCATCTAATGAAAGACTAGGTCGTACTTGTCCGTCACTAGAGTCCTCCATCTCTATGAGGATTTTTTCACCGGATTCAATCTCAATGCGTGGCTCGAGGCTATTATCCCAAGCATTATAGGTAATTGATTTATCTAAAAAGTGCATCCTACTAAGTTGAAGGATTATGTCTTAATTGACGAACTTTTCTAAGGTGGTGATATATTCGGCTACAAAATACTGTTCTTTAATGGCCTGTGCTTCTTTTAGTCGATTGATTGCTTGTAAATACTTACCTTTTTTGACAAGCACTCGAGTAGCACCCAGCAGTGCATCTACTTGAACTGCTTCGACTTTTGTAGCCCGATCGTAGTAGTCTAGTGCCTTAACAAGTTCGTTTTCTTGTAGATAGTAACTGCCCAAAGTGAGCAAAGCGCTACCATTTAGGGGATCCTTTGCTACTACTTCGCTTAGCATTTTCATCGCCCCATCTTTGTCGTCCATTGAGAGCGCATTAGCGGCTTTTAATGTCAGCAGCGTCAGAGAGTTTTCTTGGTTGAGCGTATCTTGATATGTTTGCGAGATTTTTGTTAGGAATCCTTTCAGTTGATCAGCGGGTAATCGTCGACTCATGACTTTCGCTAATGAAAGTGCATCCTCTGGTTTTACTTCACCTGTAGATAGCGCTAGATTATAGGGTTCAAGTGCTAGTGTGGGCGCATCGAGATTTACATAGATATCACCGAGAAGTACATACATCTCGCGGTCCGCAGCGCCTAGCATCTTGACGACTTCAAAATTAGCTGCTGCTTGAAGATACTCTTTTTGTGCAATAAAAGCATTTGCTTGTTGCAGCCAAAATTCTGGCTCAGTGGGTTTCTCATCAATGTAGCTGTAGATGATGTTTTCAACTTCGTTATATTTACGCAGATTCTGTAGCGCTTTTAACTGGCCTAATCGCCAGTCACGACTTTCTGGCTCAAATACAAGTGCTAGCTTATAAGCATCCAAAGCTGGTCCATAGTTTTCGTTATTTAGATGGCAGTAAGCAATCAACCCAAATAAGCCACCGTCACCTCCAAGAATTTCTAGAGATTTAGTTAGATTCGGAAGCGCTTTCTTGTAGTTATTTTGCTGGATATAAGCGAGTCCGATATTTTTATAGGCTCTACCGAAGTTAGGAAACTTATCGATAGCTACTGCGAACGAATCGATGGCTAATCCGATATCGCCTTTTTGGAGAAGAAAATTTGCTAGGGCGAAATCCATAGCCCCACTTGATTCAGTGTTGATTGCATTACTGAGAATTTTGATCGCTGTATCGCCTTTGTATCCGCTTTTTGCTACTTGGCGAAAAACTTCTGCCTCCTCACTTGAAATAGAGGGAGATTTTGCAGTATCGACTCCATAGCTACCCATAAATCGGTCTACAAATTCAGGGTTGGACCAAGTGTTCTCACTTAGAGGATACGATTGAGCGAGCAAAGTATGCGCCGCAATAAGGAGGATGAATGGTATGTATTTCATAAGTATTAAAATCTAATAGGTAGTTCGACAACTGCTTTAACGCGCTGTCCATTTTTTTTAGGTTCGGTCATTTTCCATTTTTTAAAGACGGCGCGTACAGAATCTTTTAATACTGCATGTGTGGTTTCTGTGAAGCGCACAATTCGTATCATATTTCCGTTTTCATCTACTTGGAATCGAACTCTAGTGTAGCCGGAAATTCGATCCTGCCTCATTTGGAAAGGCTTTTCAGGCTTAACGAAATTAATCATGCGTGGTTTTTCATCAAGTTCACTTACATTGAAGAACTCCTTCATTTCAGCTATTGCATCCGGTCGTGTATTAAATCCGCCCAGACCGAAGGCTGCCGTCATAGCATCTCCTATGCCTGGGTCTAAAGCTAGATCAAGTTGCGACAATGAAAGTTGTGGAGGCGGGGGTGGTGGTGGTGGTGGTGGTGGTTCTTCGATTTCTTCATCTTCTTGCTCAGGAGGTTCAGGTGGGGGCGGGGGTGGGGGAGGAGCAATATCTACCTGAACGACAAGACTATCCTTTTTACCAATTGAATCTAGAAGCTGCGTAAATGGTATTAATAAGAAGATAGCTGTGGTAACGACGATGGCAGCGAGCACAACCATAGGAATGCCTTGGCTCATGCTAGGAATATCAAAATTAATCACTCCAGCTGCTTTTTCCTTCTGCTTTTTATCATTCACAGTCAATTTTCTGTGGAAATATTAACGGATGGGGCACCTCCAATTTTTGATTCGTCAATGACGCGGACAAGAAGACTAGTAGGAACTGTTTTGTCAGCTTGTATGATGACCGGCATCTCGTCCTTCTGATTCAACCGTTTGACTATAGATCGAACTCCAGCAGGACCAATCTCACGTCCTCCGTAGACTACCTTTCCTGTATCTGTAATAGCTATAAGAATACTATTTTTCTCCAAGTCTACGGCGGATGATGCCTGCGGTTTTGTCACATCAACGCCAGTTTCCTCAACAAATACCGTTGTAACGATAAAGAAAATCAAGAGTATGAATACGACGTCAATTAGTGGGGAAATATTAATTTCCTCGTTACTAGCTGAATCAGATCCTCTACGTTTTCCTAGTGCCATATTCTTGCTTTATTTTTAGTTATCCCTTGAGACCTTTGCCTTCAAATTGCTTAAGAGTTCTTGCTTCAAGCTGAGTAAGAAATTGCTGTAAATTTTGGCGCTGAGCGCGTGCTGAAGTCAGGAAGAACATCGCTGGTATTGCTAGCATTAGCCCGGTTTGTGTTGTTATGAGTGCTTCCGAAATGCCGCCTGCTACTAAATCCAGAGAATTGCCGCCATAGCTAACAGAAAGGCCAAGAAATGTGGCTAACATGCCAACTACTGTACCTAATAATCCGAGAAGTGGAGCCGCCGAGACGATTGTTGTGCTAAAGCGAATCTGCCGATCAAGAGGTTGAATGATTCGGCGATGTAACATCAAAAAACGAAAGCTTAGTTCTTTATAAGAATCGACGTCTCTTTGAGTATAACGAATCATGTTGCCGAGAAGTCCGCTAGCTTCACCCGGCTGCTCGACCCAATGGCCCCATTCGTTTACATCTTTGCTAAGCTCTTTGAGTCTTTGTAGATAGATCATCACTTGCAAAATAGATCCATAGATTACCAAAGCAAGCGCCGCTAAGCCTATCATTAGAGGACCCCCAGAAATCCAAGTATTAAAAACAGTCTCGTTGAGCGTTTCCCACATACGGTTTATGTAATATATTAATCCCCCGAAGAATTACTGTTTTCTTTCTGCGCGTAATATTCCGTTCAATAGGGTCATTGCATCGCCTTCGAACTCGTTTTCGATCGCTTTTGCTTTTCGTTGCAGGAAAGCATGGAGGACAAGAGACGGAATCGCTACTATTAAACCAAACTCAGTTGTTATTAAGGCTTCGGATATGCCGCCTCCAAGGGCTTTAGGATCCCCTGAGCCAAAGATAGTTAAGAGTTTAAAAGTGGTTATAATGCCAGTAACAGTACCCAACAGACCGAGCAAGGGAGCGGTAGCAGCGGTGATCCAAACAATCGAAATTAAACGCTCTAGTTTGGGTTGTAGCTTCATTAGAACCTCTTCCATAGATTGTTCGATCAGATCGCGTCCATGCCCTATATTTTTTATGCCTGCCATAACGATTTCCGATCCGGCGCCAGATAATTTGTTTGCTTCTGCAAGAGCCTTTTGCTGCTGACCATCTTCTATGGCACTTAATATGGAAACTAGTTGTGCTTTAGGTATGCGCTGGATGCCGTTTAACTCGATAAGTTTAATGATGCCGATGACAATAGATATGAAAGCAATAGATAGAATCGGGTAGATCCAGAACCCACCCTTTTGGATATGTTCAATAAAGCTATCTTTAGTTGTTTCCAGCGCTAGAGCCTTGCCTAAGGTAGGGTCGAGTGGGAGCATACCGCTACCGTTGATAATGTATTGAGGAATTTCGCTAAATCCACTTTTCAGACTCACTAATGTGGGTTTACCAGAATCACCTTGAAGCGTCACGCCTGCATCTGACAGATCTGCTGAACTAAAGAAAGCAACAGGGCCATATAAAAGAAACTGGCCCTCTTGAAAAGTGCCATCAGGTAGCACTGATTTTCCTGCAAAACTTTGTCCGCCTATAAGTGCATTTAGCCGCTCAATGCCTAAATCAACGCCAGTGACCAAGGCTTCTATAGCCGCTACCGCCCCTGCGTCATCCTCCGCTGGAGCGTCTGCAGAATTAAGGACGTCTAAAAAATTTGCTTCGTATAGTTGAAGCTCTGCTGCATCTGCGCTAGAAGATTGATTATTAATGAATTCGACTAACAAATTTTTAGCATAGTCAATCTCATCACGTCGTGCCTTCACTTCTGCCTCTAAAGCGCTTAAGTTTAAATCTCTAGTGTCACGAAGACGCTCCATCCGCTGTAGATCATCTTTTAGGCTAGAAACCTCTACTTCTAAGCTGTTGAGCTTTTTAGCAAGCGGTACTTTTTCCGATGAAATTGATTCTTGCAATGTAGCTAGCTCTGTAATCGCAGATGCGAGTTTTTCACTAGACTCAGTTTGAATTAAGCTAAAGCTTTGAGCTATGGTCAATGCGGGTAGAATCAGAACACCCATTGAAAGAGTTATTTTATAAAAACTTCTTACGTTCATAGTCATAAATATTCTAGTTTTTAGTTTTACTTAGCGACTACAGGAAGCTCTACAAAGGTAGCCTCTCTAGCTCCTTCATATGTATCAATTAAGTTTACAATTTGCCTCTTATACTCCGGTCTTTCAACCCAATCCCAACCAGCTTCTCCCGGAGTGCCTAATCCCGCATAGCCAGCGCTTTCGCTGGCGAAGTAGGCGCCTGCTAAGCCAAAATAAAGAGTTTTAACTTCGAGGCTTTTTTCACCTATACTTCGAATTTCTGACGTTAGTGTGATACCGGTATTAAATTTATCTATCTTATTTAAAGTGCCAACTACTGTGAGGAGTCGCTGCGATATGGACATACGCGTATCCTCTTCAGGCTTCGGTAGGCGGAGTAAAAGAGGCTGAATCTCTTCGAGTAATGGCTCAGGTAGCTTTACAATTAAACTTCTTATTTGACCCTCTAAATCCGGGACGACTAATTCAAGGGCTTTTGTTGAAGTTAGTAGGGCCTCTTTGTCTGCATTTAATTTAATTCGCAGTGTGTCAGTGGAATCAGTATTAGCCTCAAGCTTTGCGATTCTGGCAGTAAGCTTTTCTTTTTCCTGCTCGAGTAGACTGATTAAATCAGCGATAATTACCTTTTCGCTTTCCCAAGTCGCCTTTGCCTCCGCAGTTACTTTTTTAGTGTCTACCCAAGTTATAAGCTCTTCTTGCGTATCCCTTATGGTAGTGCCTAAGGAGGGGGTTACTGCAGTTGTAGTTGCCAGTGATAGTAGTATGACTTGTAATAGTATTCTAATGGACATGGCATAAATCTAGCTGATTTTATGCCATAGGTCTATTATTCTTTTACTTTAACTATGTTTTCGGCTTATAATTACCCTTCAAGTAGTTCTAGTGTAGAATTTTATCGTGGGCCAGTCCTCCGCTCTTTAAGCGATAATCTTTCTGAATATTTTGAAGACGCATTGATTGTGACTCAAAAAAATGGTGAGAAAGCTGGTCTGATCGTAGCCATTGGAGAGGCAGCAAAAGTGGCCAAAGAGTTAAAATTGGATTTATCTGCCTTGAAGAAAAATATGGATCTGCTCATGCCCGCCTTTTTTGATACCCATTTTCATTGGGTACAGGACGATGTTAGGCAGATGCCAAAAGTTTCTTTGATAGAATGGTTAGAGCGCTATACTTTTCCAGAAGAAGCCAAGTATTCTGATCACAAATTTTCGAGTGTTAAAGCAAAGCGGTTTTGGAAACGAATTCTATCGGTAGGAACTATTGGGGGATTGTGCTACAGCTCAATCCATGAGGTTGCTTTAAAAGAGGCGTTTAAGTATGCCCCTGAAGATTTTAATATCGGCAATGTTCTCATGACAATGAATTGCCCAGAAGATATCCGTCAGAGTCCTCAGAGGGCTTGTGCAAGTGTCGATAATTGCGCCAAGCGTTATAAGAGTCGTTATGTTTGCTCACCACGATTTGCGCCAACTACTTGCCCAGAGGCAATGCAGGCATCTGCTCTGGCGGCAGCGCGACACGACTGCTTCCAACAAACTCATCTAGGAGAAACGAAAAATGAGATCCAGTGGGTCCTTGAAATTTATGCCAAAATCAAAGGCTTTGAGGGCGTGAAGACATACACTGAAATTTATGAGCGAGTAAAGATGTTGGGGCCCAAAACAATTTTTGGGCACTGCATTTATTTAGCCGAGAGTGAATGGAAGCTACTAGCCGATTCTGGTAGTCGGATAGCTAGCTGCCCAAGTTCAAATGCACCTGTTGATCAGCTAGGAATAGGTTCGGGCTTATTTGATTTTGAAAAAGCAGAATCAATGGGTGTTCCTTGGGCTTTAGCTTCCGATATTGGCGGTGGCCCATTTTTATCGATGTTTGATGTTATGCGCTCATTCGTTTTGCAAAATAGAGAAATAGGTCGACATTCGGCCACCTTTACTAAGGCACTCCATCGCACAACCTTTAAGGGGGCTGAATTGATGGACCTTTCTGCTGATAGAGGAATGCTTGAGGTTGGGTATTATTTGGATGCGATTCGTGTCCCAATGCCACCGGGATTACCAGCTAGAGCAAATGGCGAAATGGCGCTCGAAGCATTAATTCGTTTAATGCCAAATAGAGAGTCTTCAGACACTTTTGTTAATGAGACCATTATTAGAGGAAAAAGTTGTTTTAATAAGGAGGCAGTCGTATGAGCTTATCTGAATTTTGGGTGGCAGCCCACGAAGCCCTCAGAAACGGGAAGTTAATACACATGTCCTTAGTGGTGGATCAAACAAAGGGATCTCCAGGGACTACTGCTGCTCGCATGTTTGTAACCAACGATGGTGCTCGTTATGGAACCATAGGTGGTGGTGTGATGGAAAGTCGCGTTATAAAGGAAGCTGTCGCAGGCCTTAATCAAAAGCGATTGCCAAAACCTAGGCTACGCCAATTACGCCATCGCGCCGATTTGAGCGATCAATCATCTGGACTTATCTGTGGAGGAACACAAACAAATCTTGAGCTTTCGCTAAGCCCAAATCAGCATCTTGAGTTAATCGCGAGAATAGTAGCCTCGGCGGTATCTGGACTGGGCTCTGTGCGCTGCAACTCTGATGGACTTAAATTAAGTGATCAATCAGTAGAGGCTGTAAAGCTCAAGCAAATGGATGAAGAATGGGAGGTAAGCTTGCCTCTATTGAATCGCCGGCGAATCGCCGTTTTTGGAGCGGGTCATTGTGGAGTCGCCTTAGCTAATGCAATGCATCGACTAGACTATGAAGTGACCGTAATAGACTCGCGTTCTGATATTAGCACTACCGAGGGTCTCGCAAAATCAATCAAGCTTTTCGTAACTGATTTTGAGGGTGGAGCAGCCTGTGTCGACCACCCGAATTATACAGTGGCCATTGTTATGACTTATTCAATGGACACAGATGTAAAAGCACTTTTGGGGCTTCTAGATAAAGGTTTTGATTGGATCGGACTTATGGGCAGTCAGGTTAAAATCGCACATATCCGTCAGAAATTGCTACATAAAGGCTTCAGCGATTTGCAAATTGCGCAAATTGTTGCTCCTGTAGGTCTTGATTTTAATAGTGATACTCCAGAAGAAATCGCAGTTAGCATAGCAGCAAAAATACTTTTAGAAAGAGAATCTGATACATAATATCGAGATTAATATATGGTGACTGTAAACAAGGTTGTAGAGTTTATTCTCAATTCAGAGACAGTCCAAGCGCATGTTCCTGCCGGTATGCTTGCATTGGATTATTTGCGACAGCATAAAATTTTAACTGGGACAAAATCCGGCTGCAAAGAGGGGGACTGTGGCGCTTGCTCAGTTATCATTGGAGAGCTCAAAAAAAATTCCATCGAATATCGCCCAATGACTTCTTGTTTATTGCCTATGGGAGAGCTTCACGGTAGGCACTTGGTGACTATAGAAGGCCTCAATATGGAACATCTCTCTGCTGTTCAAAATGCAATGGTTGATTGCGGCGGAACGCAGTGCGGTTATTGCACTCCTGGATTTGTCGTTTGCATGACAGCGGGTTTAATGGCGCCCCAAATACCGCTTAATGAAGAAGGCGTACTATATGCAATTTCAGGAAATCTTTGCCGATGCACAGGGTATCAATCAATCAAAAATGCTGGAATTCAAGCTATCCAGTCATTGCGTGACCGACTTATTAATAAGGAGAGAATTAAGGCTTTGGTTGAGGCGAAGGCTCTGCCCACGTATTTCCTTGGTATAGCAGAACGCTTAAAGGCAATTAAACCTAATGAAATCCTTCAAATGGGACTTCAGCAAAGAGGATGTACGATTGTAGCAGGAGGCACCGACCTCTATGTGCAGCGTGGCGAGCAACTTGCCGAATCATCAATTACGCTCCTTAACAATGGTAGCGAAATTCCCTCCGCAAGAGCTTGTGAGGGACGAGTTATTATTGATGCCCGCATGACTTTTGAAGCTTTTGCTACAGATCCAGTTATCAAAACTCATGTTCAAGAAATTTATGATTACAACTTATTAATGGCAAGCTGGCCTATACGCACGCGCTCTACTATTGGGGGAAATCTTTGCAATGCCTCTCCGATCGCAGACATGACTTGCTTGCTGCTTGCGTTAGAGTGCTCACTAATTTTGACGTCGCCAGATGGGCATAGGCGGGAATTGCCTCTAAATGAGTTCTATCTTGGCTACAAGCAGCTTAACAAGAAGTCTGATGAGGTGGTCACTGAAATTTCATTTCCTGTTTTCAGCGAAAATACTTATTTTAATTGGGAAAAGGTGTCCAAGCGTGCTTGGCTAGACATTGCCACTGTCAATGCATCTTGTAAGTTTGAAGTAAAAGAAAATCACTTTACGCACTCAAGCATGGCCTTGGGTGGAGTCTCAGCGACTCCTCTGCATTTAAAAGAAGCCAGCGCATTCTTAGACGGAAAACCCGTCTCAATGGATACATTTTTAGATTGTCTTGCTGTAGCACTGTCTGAGTTTGAGCCTATCGGAGATGTTCGCGGAAGCGCCCACTATAAGCGCTTACTAGCAAGGCAACTATTGCTTGCGAACTTCGTTAAACTCTTTCCAGAAACTATCAATCAGGAGGCTCTCTATGCGGCACTGTGACAGTGAACTACACGTAAGTGGGCGCTCCCAATATGTGGATGATCTGCCCGCTCCTAATGGTATGCTACATGGAGCAATCTTCGGTTCTCCAGTCGCGCACGGGAAACTAATAAGTGTAGATTTTGAAGCGACAAAAGAAATACATGGCGTGTTAGGTGTCGTGACAGCAGAGACAATACCTGGCAGTAAGTTAATCGGGGCATTACGTGCGGATGAACCGCTTTTTGCGATCGACGAAGTCTTATTCCAAGGGCACCCAATTGCTATGGTCGTGGCAACTTCTCAGGAGATTGCAGAGCTTGCCGTTAAGTCTTGTAGCGCTGAAATTGAAGAATTACCTGTTAATATTTGCCCTAGAGTTGCTTTTAAGCGTGGTAATTTGCTCCAAGAAACCCGCGTTTTTGAAAAAGGTGATGTGGATGCTGTTTGGGGTGAGTGTGTGCACGTAGCGCAGGGAGCTGTTGATCTAGCCGGCCAAGAGCATTTATATTTGGAGACCAATCGCGCGCGCGCCATTCCTTCAGAGGATGGACAAATGCAAATTTTTTCTTCTACTCAAAGCCCATCAGCCGTTCAAAAACATGTTGCAGCAGTATTGAACCTACCCATGCACAAGATTGAGGTCGATGTGAAGCGTCTAGGAGGTGGATTCGGAGGCAAGGAAGATCAAGCGACTCAATGGGCCTGCATGGTCGCACTGGGGGCACATATTTTTTCTAGACCAGTGCAACTAGTTCTAAGCCGAGCCGCTGACATGCGCATGACTGGTAAACGCCATCCTTACAAACAAGACTTTAAAATTGGATTAAATCAAGAAGGTGAGATACTAGCTTATGAGGTAACACACTTTCAAAATGGCGGTGCATACATGGATCTTTCTGCTGCGGTCTTAGAGAGGACCGTAATGCACTCAACAAATGCTTATTCTATTCCAAATGTTAAAATACGAGCAGCTTGTTGTCAGACCAACCTACCTCCCAATACTGCTTTTCGTGGATTTGGTGGACCTCAAGGTATGTTTGCATTGGAGGTGGCGATTGAACAAGTTAGTAAAAAGATAGGGGTTGATCCTGATCTTATTCAGGCAAAGAACCTTATTAAGGACGGCTACGTTTTTCATTACGGTCAAGAAGTCGAGGCCTGCAATATGCAGCGAACTTGGGATCAAGCTGTGAAAGATTTTCAAGTAGAAAAGATCCGTAGTCGCATCGAAAAGTTTAATTCGCAGAATAAATTTAAAAAGAAGGGCTTTGCAATGATGCCTGTCTGTTTTGGCATAAGTTTTACTAAAACGTTTTTGAACCAAGGTAGTAGCTTAGTCCATGTTTACACCGATGGTTCTGTAAGTGTCACTACTGGGGGCATAGAAATGGGGCAGGGCATTAGTTCAAATATGATAGCAATTTGCTCACGCACGTTTGGCATATCTTCAGATCGTATCAAATGTAACAGCACCAACACTACACGTATCGCTAACATTTCACCAAGTGCAGCAAGTTCGACTACAGATTTAAATGGAAATGCCACAATAATAGCCTGTCGTGAAATTCTTGAGGGAATGAAAAAGGTTGGTGCCAAAGAGTTATCGTGCAAGCCCTCTGAAATTTCTATAAAGGAAGGAATCGTTTGCATAAATGCAAAGCCGGCAGATATGACTTGGGAGGACCTTGTCTTAAAAACATATTTCTCGCGTGTTCAGTTAATGGCACATGGTTTTTACTCACCACCTAAGCTGCACTACGACCCAGTTAAAGGACATGGTCGACCATTTCACTATTATACTTATGGAACATGCTTGATAGAGACCACCGTTGATTGTTTGAGAGGCACTTATAAATTAGATGCAAGTCGTATCGTGCACGATCTAGGACGCACTATAATTCCAACCGTGGATCGTGGGCAAATTGAAGGTGGTTTAGCCCAGGGACTTGGGTGGGTTACTTTAGAGGAGCTTGTATTTACAGAAGAGGGTCGCCTGACATCTAGTGCACTGTCGACTTATAAGGCCCCTGATGCTGAGTTCATGCCAGAGAAGATGGAGCTCAAATTATTGGAGAACGTCGATAACCCAGGAGGGCCATTAGGCAGTAAGGCGGTAGGGGAACCACCATTTATGTACGGGATTGCAGCATTTTTTGCGATTCGAAAAGCGATCCAAGCATTTAGAGAAAACGAAGAAGCAGGAAAGGAAGTTCGTTGTCCGGTAACTGCTGAGCAGGTCTTGCTAGATTTGTATCCAAACTTTGCTGAAACTCTCGAAGTCTCAAATCATCTTCAAGTCGGGCAGTCTTTATAATTTAAGGGCGATAAAATTACATGAGTCCTGAACTAATTGAGTTTTCAAACGTAGTTTTTCGTTTTGTTCACGTGCTTGCAGCTATAATGTGGATTGGGAATTCTCTTCTTTTCACTTGGATGGAAGTGAACTTCATTAAAGACCCTAAGAAAAATCCTGAAGGGGCAGTCGGTCACATGAACATGTTGCATGCGGGCGGGGTTTATTTCTTAGAGAAGCGCGTTATTGATCCTAGTGCCATTCCAGAGCGTTTACATGTTTTTAAATGGCAGTCTTACATGACTTGGATCAGTGGAGCGATTCTTCTGATCATGACATTTTATACTCGGCCTGGCACATTGATGCTCGACCCCTCTAAGACAGATATGGCTGGATGGATGGCTACAGCTATAAGCATTTTCTCAATAATAATTGCTTGGTTCGCTTATGATTTAGTTTGGCGCAGTCCTCTTAAAACAAAGCCCTTGGCCGCTATTACGGTTTTAACCGTATCTTTATTTACTTATTCCTATTGGATTGATGGATTTTTTAATGGTCGCTTTGTTTTACTCCAGATTGGAGCCATGATTGCGACGACAATGAGTGCGAATGTACGTTTTATTATCATTCCCAATCAGAAAAAAATTATGACTGCTCTATTAGAGGGCAAACCGCATGATCTAGATGCCGGGCATCAAGCCAAGATGCGGTCTTTGACAAATAATTACGTAACATTTCCGGTTATATTTTTGATGCTTAGCGCTCACTTTCCTTCCATCTACGGGGACCCTTATTATTTGCCTATAGTTTTTGTTATTGGTGCAGGTTTAGTCGTGATTAAGCACATGATGAACATTTATAATGAGTTTTCAGAATGGCTCGAAGTATCGATTGCGACCTTTGTCTTAGGTGTTGGAGCTGTATTAATGATTATGTTTATTCCCGATCCAGTTGTTAAAGATGATAAGGGTTTGCCAATTCAGATGACCGAAGAAGCCCTTCTCGGCCAGAAGCTTTATGCTGCAAAAGGATGCGTTGCATGCCACCAGCCCGTGTCTTCTTCAATTGCTCCATCTTTGGTTGGAATCTACGGGACAAAGCGTCGCCTTGCCTCTGGCTCTAGTGTCATCGCCGATGACGCCTATTTGAGGGAGTCAATTTTGTGGTCCAATGCCAAAGTTAGTTACGGCTATGCACCAGCAATGCCTGGGTATGGTGAGGCCTTCTCCGAAGATGAAGTCTCTCAAATGATAGCCTATATAAAATCACTCAAGTAGCAGAACTTGTATTACTTTCTTAAATAGTGTACTAAAACGTATGAATATTCATAAAAATCTTCGTCAGATAAACCCTCCATCTCGATTGATTATGGGGCCGGGTCCTGTAAATGCAGACCCTAGAGTTCAACGAGCCATGAGTGCGGATCTTTTAGGTCAATATGACCCTGCAATGACAGATTACATGAATGAAGTTATGGAGCTGTATCGGCAGATATTTGTAACTAAAAACCATTGGACTTTTCTAATTGACGGCACTAGCCGTTCCGCGATTGAAGCTGCCCTTGTATCGATGGTTGAAAAAGGCGATAAGGTGCTAGTACCAGTTTTTGGACGTTTTGGACATTTGTTAACTGAAATATCAGAGCGTGTCGGTGCTACTGTCATACCGATACACAAAGATTGGGGTGAAATTTTTACTGAAGAGGAGATCGCGAGTGCACTTGACCAGCATAAACCTAGTATACTTGCTATTTGCCAGGGAGACACTTCGACGACAATGAATCAACCTCTCGATTATGTTGGTCGCCTATGTCGTGAGAGAGGTGTTATTTCCTATGTGGATGCGACTGCATCACTGGTCGGTAATCCCTTACCAGTAGACGAGTATCAAATTGATATTTGCACGGTTGGATTACAGAAGTGTTTAGGCGGCCCGTCTGGATCTGCACCAGTCACTATGACCGATGAAGTTGCTGATCGAATCAAAAGGCGGTGGCATGTTGAGAAAGGCATAGAGCCTGAGGGATTTAAGCCTGGTGCGGGATCTCGTATACAATCCAATTATTTTGATTTAGCTATGATTATGGCTTACTGGAGCCCTGATCGACTCAATCACCATACTGAAGCAACTAGTATGCTATACTGCGCCCGAGAATGCGCGCGGTGTGTAATTGAAGAGGGACTACAAAATTGTTTAGATAGGCATTCTCTTGCGAGCAAAGCAATGGTCGCAGGACTCAAAGCTCTTGGATTAGATCTATATGGTAATCAGGATTTTAAAATGACAAATGTGACTGGTGTTTACATTCCTGAAGGGGTCATTTCCGAAGCAGTACGCCATGATATGCTTCATGATTTTGGCGTAGAGATTGGAACCTCTTTTGGTCCCCTTCATGGAAAAATATGGCGAATAGGGGCAATGGGATATAACGCTCGAAAAGATGCCATTTTACGAACCTTATCGTCACTAACTTCAGTGCTTAAAATGCATGGAGTAAAATTGCCAGACGAGGATGCTGCATTAGCCGCACTTGAGGTCTACCGGTCTGCGTAGACTAAGTCATTATAATGTATCATCCTTGCTGTTAATTATATTACGTCCAAGGCCAAATTTTAATTCATAAGACCCTCAGAAACTTATGACAAATGCCTCACTTTTTATTTATGATATAAGCTATCTAGTCACAATGGATCAGGAGCGTCGCGTGCTACGTGATGCTTGGGTCTGGATTGAAGATGGCTACATAAAAGAGCTCGGGACTACTGAGTATCCAAAGGCATTGCCGGAGAATGTTTCCAAACTAAGTGGCAATGGTAAAATCCTAATTCCTGGTTTGGTAAACACCCACCATCATTTTTATCAAAATATGGCTCGGGCTTATACCCCTGGTAACAATTTGCCCCTTTTACCTTGGTTGAAGCATATGAATAAGCTTTGGCAGAGCTTTCGTGAGAACGATTTGAACTTATGCACCCGCTTGGGACTAGCCGAGTTAATGCATAGCGGTGCTACGACTGTTGTTGATCATCATTATGTCTTTTCGGAAGGGGCAGAAAATATGATTGATGCTCAATTTGATGCAGCTTCGCTGATGGGAATAAGATTTCATGCAAGTCGAGGTTCAATGAACGTTAAATCAGATTTAATTTCAGATTGGGCGCTTCAATCAGAAGATACTATTTTAGAGGATACGGAGCGGTTAATTTCAAAATTTCACTCGGACGAGAAGGGAAGTTGGCAACAAATAATTATTGCGCCATGCGCAGCGACGTCGTGCTCGGAGAGTCTGCTACGATCAAG
The DNA here is from genome assembly GCA_003331195.1 of Puniceicoccaceae bacterium. GTDB lineage: Bacteria > Verrucomicrobiota > Verrucomicrobiia > Opitutales > Coraliomargaritaceae > Thalassobacterium. The sequence goes on from QOOZ01000020.1 coordinate 24,063, forward strand.
TGCTGAAATCGCAAAAAAACATGGAGTTGGGTTGCACACACACTGCGGTGAAACAGTTGCCGAAAATGAATTTTCGCTGGAGCATCTTAGTAGTCGACCTTTAGACTATTTGCTTGAATGTGGCTGGGATTACAATCGAGCATGGCTTGCGCATGGTATCCATTTTAATAATTCAGAGTTAGAAGCTTTGTCGGAGCATGGTATTGGAGTCGCCCACTGTCCAAATGCAAACATGCGCCTCGGCTCTGGCATTTGCCCAGTGCCTAAAATGTTGGAGCAAGGCATTAAAGTGGGTATTGGCGTCGATGGAAGCGCATCCAACGATTCAGGGCATATTTTAGGCGAGTTACGACAAGCTCTTTATCTTGCTCGTGTAGACGGCGGAGCTGAGGCGATGAGTGCCATGGATGCTTTGGAATTAGGGACTTGGCGTTCAGCAGAGTTAATCGGAAGAGATGACATAGGGCGAATTGCCGCAGGATTTTGTGGTGACTGCGCCCTTTTTCCAGTTCATGATCTTTACTCTAACGGCTGTGAAAACGCTGTAGACGCTCTACTAATTTGTCATCCTAGACAAGTATGCGATTTAATAGTAGGCGGAAATATTCGTATTAGTAATGGAAATATATTGTCCGTGGATTTAGACGAACTGATGCATTCGCACCACAATCGTGCAGAACAAATACAAAACAACCTACACTAGTTAATGTATCACTTACAGAGGCATTCTCTTTGCCTATAGTGTAAATTGTTTAACGAATAGAAAATGCTAGATGTTTTGATATTTGTAATACCTTTTTTTTTGGTTTCTTTTCTTTATTCGACTGTTGGACATGGTGGCGCCTCAGGTTATCTGGCAGTTATGGCACTTCTAGCAGTAGATTTAGCTTTGTTTAGATCAACTGCTCTAGGACTAAACATTATAGTATCTTTCCTAGGTAGTTTAGCTTATATAAAAGCTGGCTACTTTTCGGGTAAGCTTTTTTGGCCTATTACATTAGCAGCAGTTCCTTTTGCATACATAGGTGGATCTTTAGAAATACAAGCAAATCACTTTAGAATCATATTAGGTCTAGCACTTTGTTTTGCTCTTATACGACTATTTAAACCAGAGAACACTGATAAAAAAATCAAATGTGCAGTTATGTGGCAAATGATGCTAACCGGATCATTGGTGGGATTCTTATCTGGTTTAATTGGAGTAGGGGGCGGGATATTTCTTACACCTCTAGTTATTTTTATGAGATGGGGTAGCGCAAAGACAGCAGCAGCAATTTCATCTCCTTTTATACTAATAAATTCAGGTGCTGGGCTATTGGGGCTAAGGCCTAATTTATGTGACTTTCATTCTTTTTTCCCTCTTCTCGCATCGATAGTATTAGTTGGAGGTTTAATGGGAAGTATTTGGGGTAGTCACTTCGCCGCTAGTAAACAAATACGTTTATTACTTGCATGCGTATTGGCTCTAGCTGCATTTAAACTTTTCTATATATAATCTGTTTAAAGACTACTATACACCGATCAAAACTGAAGATTTTTGGGATCAGAGCAACCACAGTGGTTATTATCAATCCACCTTTCTTCGCCATTACTGTATACTTCTTTCTTCCAAACAGGTAATCGGTGTTTGATATTATCAATTATGTAACGACACGCTAGAAAAGTGTCACCACGATGATGCGCAGTGACGCCTACCCACACTGCAATATCTGCTACTGATAAATCACCAACTCGATGTACAATGGCTGATTCAACCTGAAATTTACTCTCTGCTTCATGTAAAATTTTACATCCAATTGTTTGTGCTAATTCTTCATAAGCAGAGTAGTGTAAGGAGTTAACATCTTTACCCTCATTATGATCACGCACCCATCCTTCGTATGAACAATATGCACCCGCACTAGAGGACAACATAGTCTGACGTAGTTTTTCTGGCACTATGATCTTCTCTGTAATACGAAATAACATTCTTCAAAGGTTATCTGATTATAATCTATTAGAAATTACATCACTATATTCTGGGAAATCAGCAAATATACGAGTAAGGTGAAGAATTAGCCGCCTGTCATTGGTGGTAGAAAGGCAACAGAGTCTCCGTCGCGTAACTCTGTATCGTGCGCAGATAACTGGTGATTTACTGCGACTTGAAGCTGAGTAAGCTCTTGGTGAAAATTATATGTCTTCCTCAAGTCTGCGTAAAGTGCACACAAAGAAGAATCGATAACATGTTTAGTTTCTTCAGACTTTTCAGCCAATTCAGCAAGTTGAGCAAAATATAATATCTTAATTTTCATGGTCATTGCTAAATAAAACCTCATCCGAACTTATATTCGAACATAATTTACAGTCACTACGAACTCTTGATAGAATCATTATATTCCGAAGTAGTATTAACATTGTTAAGACTTGTAGGATTATCTTGTTCAACAAGTCTGGCATCCATTGCTATAAGAATCTTCCGTGGGCAATAACTATTAAGCTCACGCGAATGCGTTAATAGCTCTCTTGCGCTTCCTGCAGGATAAATGGCGCATAGTGGCTCCGGTAAGCCATTATAACTACTTTTGTAAGCTATAAGTTGCGGTGACTCTGATTCAAATTCGCGGACAAGATTTCTTAGTACTTTATCATCTAAATTGGGTAAATCGCAAGCTATAACTAACCAGTTTGCACCGGGATGGTTATACATCGCAGAGAGGATTCCACAGAGCGGTCCTTTTACTTCATTTACTGAATCATATATAACATTAGCAAAGTTTTGAATTTCATAAGCTTGATCTTTGCGTTGAGATACAAACACATCTTGGCACACAGCCTTGAGCAAGGCCGTAGAGCGTTCAAGTTGGGTTTCAGTACCATTGTAACTGATAAGCGCCTTGTCTCTGCCCATGCGTATACTCCTACCACCAACAAGAGCTAAACCAAATAATCTTCGTTTCATATTAGCATTTAAATTTATGAGGCTTAATTCTAGCAATGGGAATAGTGACTTCGTAAAAAATACAAAGTTACAAAAAAGCTAATACTTCATTCCTTGTTGTCATTTAATATGTAATCGGATTTTCCACCCCGTTTCTCGAGCAATCGCGTAGATTCAATAGATATGTCTTTGGCGACTGACTTACACATATCGTATATTGTGAGGGCTGCTACACTCACAGCGCTCAGTGCTTCCATTTCAACCCCAGTTTGCTCGAAAGCTTTTACTCTAGCCTCAATTCTTATCCGTCCGTTGTCTGTCTTAGATATATCTATTTTGACTGATTGAAGTTTTAGTGGGTGACAGAATGGGATGAGTTCTGAAGTCTTTTTTGCAGCCATAGTTCCTGCGATGATTGCAGTGTCTAAAATAGCCCCTTTTTTACTTTTCCAACCTGCGTCTGCAAAAGATTCAAGAGTATCTTTATTTAAGTTTACTATACATTCAGCTACGGCACTACGTTCGCCGGAAACTTTTTCAGAAACGTCAACCATGTTTGGATGTTTATTATTATCTATATGTGTAAATTTCATAGCTAGTTATTAACTATATTCCTAATTTAATTCAGTATCTCTGGTATCGTTCATAAAATCGACGCAGTCTCTATGACCAAGGATAAAATATGAAGGTACTTCCTGCTGGATAATATACGGCTTTCGGCGGCAATTCGATGTAGCCGTCACTACTTAATATTTTAACAAGGTCACCTGAATTTTGACACGGACATTGTGTTGCCTTGTTTCCTGCTGTGACTGAAACAGGTAAGAAAGTAGTAATATTTTCAATACCAGTTGCAGAATCTGATAAATCAACACTAGTGTTCTTATTAATATTATTGCCACTCGCTGCTTCAAGGGCGGGTAAAACATAATGGTGTATGCAGGTTAACGTTGATTGTGGATTGCCTGGAAGCGCAAAAACCGAACAGAGGTCATTAGACCAAAAACCTAGTGGCTTTCCGGGTTTTTGAGCTACACCGTGAAATTGACATGTCAGGCCAATCTCGTCGAGAACACTAGGTATAAAATCTTTTTTACCTTTTGATATGCCACCGCTAACAAGCACGATTTCATATGATTTAGTTAATCGAACTAGTGATGCCTTCAAACTTATACGTTCATCATTCAAATGCGCACACTCATTCACACGGTAGCCCAAAGAGTTTAAAGTAGCAACCATGGAAAGATCATTAGATCGACGATTTTGATATGATTTTGGAATTTCAGAGACAGATACTAATTCGTCACCTGTAGTAACAACTGCAATGGATGGATTATTACTAATCTTTAATTTAGAGTAGCCACAGGTTGCAGCTATCGCAATTTCTCTACTGCCAATAATACAACCTGCACGAACTAAGATTTCGCTACTATTATGGTCGCTACCAATTGGATGTATGGCGCTGCCTACATGACGTCTGTTACTTGGTAATATGCGGATTTCACCATTATCAAGGTATTCTGTTTCTTCATAAGGCACTACGATATCTGCTCCGTTAGGGACAACAGCACCGGTCATAATTTCGATACAACTCCCAATTTTGTTATTTAAGGTTATTTTTTGTGTACCTGCAGCAGCTGTTGCGGAAAGATTGAAAGAATCCACTTTGGCAATATCTGAGAAGCGTAAGGCATACCCATCCATCATTGAACGATTAAATGGTGGCAAGGGACGATCAGCGGCTATATCTTGTCTTAGAGTACGTCCAGCGCACTTTTCAATTGGAATGTAAGAAGATGAAAATTTACGCAAATGCTTGCTGATTATAGTTTTTGCCTCATCAGCTTGAATTAACGTTTTCATCAAATCTAATAGTAATATTGTTAACTTAAGTTAAAATGGTTAAAGACAATAGGGGAAGAGCACTCACAGACCTGCGTTTATCTCTCACAGATCGCTGTAATTTACGTTGTACTTACTGCATGCCTAGAGAAATATTCGGATCGAGCCATGTTTTTTTGAAAAAAAACCAATGGCTAAAGTTTTCTGAATTAGATGAATTGGTTGAGGCTTTTGTACAATTAGGCGTCAGAAAAGTACGTTTAACTGGAGGTGAGCCTCTGCTTCGCCCGGGTATTGATAATTTCATCCAAAGGTTAAGAGAAATTCATAAAATTGATGATATTGCACTCACTACTAATGGTGTCCGTCTAAGAAAACATGCAAAATCACTAAAGAATGCAGGCTTGGAACGTATAACAATAAGCCTAGATGCGCTTGATCCTGAAATTGCAGGTGAAATGAACGGACTAGGTATATCACCAAAGGCAACACTTGCTGGAATAGAAGCAGCTTTAGATTTAGGATTCACCATAAAAGTAAATATGGTAGTTGAGAAAGGCGTTAATGAATCCCAAATTTTACCAATGGCGCATTACTTTAAAGATAGAGGTGTGATATTGCGTTTTATTGAATTTATGGATGTTGGAAACCACAACAATTGGAGTATCAAGCGCGTTGTTAGTGGAAATGAGATACTCGATAGAATAATGTCGGAATTTGACGTAGTACCCATAGATTTGAGCTCTAATAAAGAAGTGGCTAAACGTTATCGCTACTTGGATGGTTCGTGTGAATTTGGATTAATTACTTCTGTAACCCAAACATTTTGTGGTAGTTGTACACGTGCTCGTGTCTCTGCAGACGGAAAACTTTTCACATGTCTTTTTTCTAATAATGGTCTAGATTTAAAAACGTTTCTAAGATCTAAAGAATGTGATAAATCGAAGCTCTTAAATCTTCTTTCTAAGCATTGGACAAAGAGAGATGATAGATATTCTGAACTTCGTTCTGAAATTGTTAATATTGAGGAGAAAGTTGAGATGTCTTATATCGGCGGATAAGTATATTTTAAAAGAATCACATCATTAGTTACTTCATATTTTTTGGATTAGTAATCTTAACCACAATTAATATCCCAAATTAATGTCTTATCTCTTACGAGTAAGCAAAAATTTCAATTCGAGTGATCTTACATCAGCGGAGTTGTCCTACTATGCCAAACAGATACTTTTGCCGGGTATTGGTATTATAGGTCAACGCAAACTTAAAGTTGCACGAGTATTAGTTATAGGTGCAGGTGGATTGGGTTGTCCTATACTACAATCGCTAACAGGTGCAGGTGTTGGGCATATATCCATTGTTGATGGTGATGACATTTCAATCTCTAACCTCTCTCGCCAATGGTTACATCGTTATGAGGATAAGAGTAAAAACAAGGCAATTTCAGCGGCTAAAAGGTTATTTGAGATTAACACTTTTATAAAATTAGAAGCTCATCCTATGATGCTAGATCATGCGAATGCCCGCAAACTTATAAAATCTCATGATCTAGTAATTGATGCAACTGATGGACTTGAAGTTCGCTACCTGATCGATGATGTATGTGCGGAATTAAATTGTCCATGGATACATGCTGGCTTGTATAAAGATAAAGCTCAATTCACTGTTTTTTGGGATACTTACGGGGCGAGCTTTAGAAGGCTCTATCCTGAACCTATTGTAATACCATCATGTTCGGAAACCGGAATATTAGGAGCTTATGCAAGCTTAATTGGAAATATGCAGGCTATAGAAGCGATAAAAATAATTACTGGTATGACCGTACCAAAGGTTGGTGAATTAATTACATTAGATCTTGAAAAGAATAATATTAATACATTTCAAATTCCGGATGTGAATCCTCCTCGTTTATACACCGATGATTATGATTATAATTCTGATTATTCTTTATCAATCAAGGCTCTAGAAAAATCAGTTATATCAGATGATAGTTTTACAATACTTGATATTCGGGACAGAAATGAGTTCGATGGAAAATGCATCGATGACGCAATCTACTATCCTGCTGAGAGAATTCTCGAAGAGGGTTTAGACCATATTAATACAGCCAAAATATTACTTATATGCGACGAAGGACCTATTAGTGCCTTGTTGGCAAATGCTATGAATCAGAGTTCTAAAGATGTTTTTTACTTAGAAGGTGGTATGCGGGCTTGGACCAAAAAACTAACGTTAGATTGCTAAAATTCCATTACTATAAATAATGCACCCTCTCAATATCACTACCTTTATCAGCGGTTGATATAAATCAATTCTCGTAAGAATAGGGTGGGAAACAGACCCCGCGATCAAGTGCATATTTAAAAAGTTCGTGCTTAGTTCTTTAAAAAAACTAACTCAGAGCATGCGGCTAACTGCTTTAACTATATTAATCCTTACAACTCAGGTACATTTTCCAAGTTGTGAGAAGTCACGTCTCTCGCTCAAGACAATCCATTTTTGGTTCGCTAGTTTAGTATTATTCGCTTGCATATCTGTATGCTTAAAGCGTCCGAGTTATTTAAATTCCCCGAGTCTTTGCCCTTTAGTGCGATTTTCCGTCCTGAATTAGCACCATGGGAATGGCTACCGCTAATTAAAAAAGCCTTAAAGGAATATGCTTACACGGAGTCTCAAATTGGGCAACCATGCGGACTCCAAATAGAAGGCGATGTATACATTCACCCAACTGTTAAATTGCCGCCTTATGGCTTAATACAAGGGCCTGTCTATATTGGCGAAGGTTGTGAGTTACGTCCAGGAGTCTTCATTCGTGGCAATTTGATTGCAGGGCAAGGCTGCGTATTAGGAAACTCTTGTGAATTTAAGAACAGCTTACTACTAGACGGCGTTCAAGTGCCACACTTCAGTTATGTGGGTGACAGCATCTTGGGCAACGGCGCCCACCTCGGAGCAGGCGTTATCTGTTCCAACCTGCGCCTTGATCAAGCTGATGTAACTGTAGCTTTAGAGAACGGCACAAAGCATACCACGAAACTTAGAAAACTCGGTGCATTGGTCGGGGATCAAGCCGAGGTCGGCTGTAATGCTGTGCTTAATCCAGGATCGATCCTCGGCAAACGCGCACTGGTCATGCCATCGATTGCTATTAGTGGGACAATTGCAGCTAACTCCATTGCCAGCCAAAAGAGCCGACTCTAAGCGCGCCTCGCATGGACTAGCTAACGACCGTGTGCCTTTTGAGGTCATTACCGAAGGCTTAAAGCTCTTACGTCAGTTAGGGATTTCATCGATGAAATAGACGGCTTGGAGTCGAGATTTAGCTAGCAACACGAGCATGTCATTGTATCTGTATTAGCTGTGAGTGTTTCAAAACAAAAAAGAGTGGCTAAGGAACTTCTACAGTTCGCCCAGAAAGTTTATCATTACCGAAGGGATTTAACTTCGGAAGGGCGCTTGGCCGAACTGGACAAGGCTGTCGGTGAAGTCGACGGGCTGATCCGCGATAAAACGACTAAAGAGGCACCACTTGCGGCAGCCATAGATCGGCTTGATGGTTTATTGCGCAAGATAGGCGGTAAAATTTACCCGAAGACCTTTTGGAATGATAATCTCGAGGTCGCGCTGGTAGCGGCGATTATTGTCATAGGAATTCGCACCTTCTTTTTCCAGCCATTTATTATTCCCACAAACTCTATGTTTCCTACTTACAGCGGAATGAAAGCCGTCGTCTATGAGGATAAAAACGATGCGCCAGGCACCATCAAGCGCACTTTCCGCTTTTTAACGCTAGGGGCGAAACATAAGTCTTTAATCGCGAAGAGTGACGGTGGTGTGCAACTACCCATGGAGCGAACCGCCAATGGAACCCGACTGTATGTCCGACAAGTTAAAGGCAAGAAATGGTTCGTTTTTCCCACTGTTTTGGCAGAATACACGCTACTTGTTGGTGGCGTGCCTCACACGATTCGTGTGCCAGCAGATTTTGACATGCAAAGTGCATTATTTGAGAGCTTTCCGGATGCGGATCCCCAGTTAGTCCGAGTAACTGGAGGGACGGGATACGCACTCGATTTTGGCCAACAAGTGTCTGCCGGCGATGCTGTCCTACGCTTCGACATTACACTGGGCGATGCCTTATTTGTGGACCGTATTAGTTACCATTTTAAGCGACCAGAAGCGGGCGATCCATTTGTGTTCCGGACAGGCGAAATACCTGGAATCGAAGGGGGAGCAGGAAACATCGTCGATAAGTATTACATCAAACGCATCGGCGGAGTCGGTGGAGAAACGCTTGAAATTAAAAACGGTGCTTTACTGGTTAATGGGGGACCAAGATCAGAGGTTGGGGCTTTTGGTAGGAATGAACGGAAAGAAGGTGAATATAAGGGCTACGTCTATCCAACACAGAACGATCCCAGTAATCCGCCACAATTATTAACCGCGCCAGGTGTCACTGCGGAACTGCCACCCGGGACATTCGTTGCCTTGGGCGATAATTCTGCGAATAGTCTCGATAGTCGCTACTGGGGATTTGTTCCCGAAAAGTCTGTCATCGGTAAAGCTATTTTCATCTATTATCCATTCACAAAGCGTTGGGGATTGGCAGAGTGATAGTTGACCGATCTGAAATCTCCCCATTAGGCCGCCAAGCTATATATATCGCACAATATATATTATGTCTAATTTTTATTGCTTGATATGTTGGTGATTCCCTTTCGGTTTAAGTCTCTGTAGCTAATGATATGTCTCAACTGCCACTCTATAATTGGTTAAAAGACCGCGCTGCAGGCGTCATGCTCCACATAAGCTCGCTACCATCAGACACAGGTATCGGAAACTTAGGCGCAGGAGCTTACCGCTACATAGATTTTCTCAACACTGCCGGTATGTCCATTTGGCAGATTTGCCCACTAGGCCCTACTGGATTTGGCGACTCTCCCTATCAATGTTTTTCAGCCTTTGCCGGAAATCCTTATTTCATCGATTTACATCCCCTGCTAATGGAAGGTTTAATCACCGAAAAGGAATACGGTAGCCTCGCTGAACTACCTCGTGACCATGTTGATTATGGAGTCCTCTACTTAGCGATCTGGCCAGTTCTTCGTAAGGCCTATAAACGCTTCAAGACTTCAAAAAAGAAACAATTCCAAAATTATGGTTCTGTTGCTAAGTTTCGAAAAGATCAAGGGCATTGGCTAGAGGACTACGCCCTATTTATCAGTCTCAAAGAGAATTTCGGCGATAAATGCTGGTTGGATTGGCCACCTGAGTATTCAGATGCTCACCGAGCAAAATCTCAAAACATATCCAGTGATATTAAAGACACCGCCGACGCGCATGTCTTTTTTCAATACATCTTTTACTCGCAACTGGCTAAACTCCGAGCCTATGCGGACAGTCGAGGTGTTGAAATCATGGGAGATGCGCCTATATTTGTTGCACTCGACAGTTCCGACGTATGGGCAAACTCAGAACTCTTTCAGCTCAAGAAAAACGGCCAGCCTAAAGCGGTGGCTGGTGTGCCGCCAGACTACTTTGCAGTAAATGGTCAATTGTGGGGCAACCCGCTTTATGATTGGTCTGTCCATGAAAAAACGGGATTCGCTTGGTGGATTCAGCGGATTAAATCTAATTTAGAATTTTACGACATCGTCCGCCTCGATCACTTTCGCGGTTTCGAGTCTTACTGGTCTGTGCCTGCGACAGAGAAGACTGCTCGTAATGGCAAGTGGACACCTTGCCCAGGACTTAAGTTATTTAAAGCAGTTCGTGAAGCCTGCCCAGAAGCTAAACTCGTGGCCGAAGATTTGGGCGAGATCACCGATGAGGTCAAAGAACTACGCGCGATCACTGGTCTTCCAGGTATGGCCGTGCTCCAATTTGCCTTTAATATGGATGCCGATAATACCTACTTACCACACAACTACGAACGTAACTGCGTAACCTACTCTGGCACGCACGACAACGATACCTCACTAGGTTGGTATCAGGCTTTGGATGACGCGACGCAGGATTACATTCGCTGTTATCTAGGTATTACGGGCGAGACGATCGGATGGGATTTGGTTCGTGCTGCGATTGAATCCAGCGCCCTACTCGCCATATTCCCCTTACAGGACCTCATGAGCTTGGGCAAGGAAGCCCGTATGAATACACCTGGTGTGCCTGCTGGAAACTGGCAGTGGCGCTACCAACCACATCAACTCGACCAGCTTCAAAGCGATAGCTCAACCTACCTACGTGAGCATTTAGCTCTCTACGGGAGATAATTAAAAAACGCGATCCAGCGCGTCCTTGTACTCAATCTTTTAGGGCTTAAAATTTCTACTTTTCACGTAGCGCTCCTCGACCCTACGGCAGCTCGGATACTTCTTTTTAATACGTTTTAACTGTGCGCCTAAGCACTCCAAATCAAATGGTGTATCACTAAATGCGATGATACGATTTTCGTATCCATCGATTCGATACATCACTGTTTCTGTGAAACGTTTTTTGAGCTTAGGCGATCTAACGATCGGTAAATTTTTTATCTTCTCAGGATCAATTATGTTGAAAATCAACATGCCGCGAGGCTTTAGTAATTTTGCCAGCGCTTCACACCATTCAACATCCATTGGCACGCAACGCACAGGAATGCCACCTTCTTCAGCATAAAGGTCGTCGATGATCACATCATAGCTAGCTTTCTCGATACTCTCGTGCACCCATTCCACCGCATCGCCAGCAATTAGATTACAATGTTTCGAGCATTCAAAAAAGCCATCCGCTATTGAAAGATGGATCGGGTCTAACTCAACACCAACGACCCGCTCCGGCATGACAAGTTCGGAAATTTGTCGCCCCACCGATCCAGCTCCGAAGCCAAGGATAAGAACATCCTCCAAACTATTGAAAGGACGATGCAAGGTTGGCAGCGTGATCAAGTCCCATATGGATCCAGAAAGCGGTCGCTTCGGATTCCATTGCGAATGGTTGACACCATTACGATACAAACGAACTGACCCGCCCGCAGTGCGGACCTCGTAGTGATTGCCGTCAATCGTTTGTTGCCATAAAATAGCCATAAATGAAAATCACGATTTTCGTAAATTCAGATTCTCTGTACTTCTCCAAATCAGTCTTCTTTGAGTTAGTTTCTCCCTACTCCCTGCTACAATTTCTAGAAAAGTCATCGTTTTAATTTACGTTCGACCATGGCATGTGCCTCATCTGGCACCCAAGCACGCCAACTGCTATCCTTCGATTCAATCTTTTTTAGAATCTTACGTCCTGTATTTGCTAACAGGCTTGGATCGCCGACGCCGATCGGCAAAATACGATCGTTCTGCATAAGGTGACGGTAAAAATACTGCCAATTCTTTGGTGCTTTAAAATTCTCAGCTGTCACTAGCTCCATACTGCTAGTGTTATGCCACGGGTAGACGAAAAGTTGTACGCGATTCTTAAAGAGACGGCCAAAGGACTCGAGTATACCACCTGCTAAGTTAGCCGACCATTTTGCTTTAAAGAGTTCGTTGAGAAGGCCAATACTCAAAATAATCGCAATCGGTTCGGCAGTGTATCGGCTAAGATAAGTCGCGATTCGGTGAAACTCTGCGCTGCGACTAATTAAGACTGTCTTGCCGAGAGCTTGGAGCGCATCGGCACGGTCAATGAAATCCTCGTGGTCGACGTCTCCGCCATCACGCAACAAGTTATTCATACTGATTTCACAAACCTCCAAAGCGCGCGACTTTTCTTCATTGCTCATCACATCGGAGAAGACTTTGCGCGCCTGTCTGATCATATCCAAGTGTAGTTTAAGCACAGGACTAAAACTGCCCCGAAGCAATAAAATCGGGCGCTTGTAGAGTGCATCGGTTGCTTGCACTATTTCTCCCTTCTCATTGAACATAGCTGCGTCGGTTAGTCCACTTTGAACGAGTTGTAAGGCGCACAACCGATTATCCACATAGCGGAAACCCTTTCCTGAGAAGCGTAGCATATCGACCTCAACGCTCTCTTTCGAGACCCCATCGGCCAATGAATCGACGAACTCGTGCAAACTATCCCTGTGATTGAATGCCGCGTAAATTAAGTTTACACCCACCTTGCCTAGGGCATCCATTTGGTCAGAGTTCGTCTCATCAAGCAGGCGCACATGAATGACGATTTCACAGGGCTCCGTTTCAGGTTTAAGCTGAAAACGCACTCCTATCCAACCATAGCATTCCTCAGAATCTTGATAGCCGCGCGCGCGAACCGTGTTGCAAAAGGAGAAAAAGGTAGTGGACTTCCCTCTCTCCGCTCCGAGCCGCTCGTCAAGGAGGTCATATTCATAAGTGAGCATTGAGTGAAGTCGCGACTGCGAGACATATCGGGAGACCTTTCCGTAGAGTGCGTCACTCATTGTCATATCATAAGCTGAAATGGTCTTGGCTACCGTACCAGCACTACCTGAAACTCGAAAGAACCAATTGGCAGTTTCCTGCCCTGCCCCGATCTCGGCAAAAACGCCATATCGCTCAAGATCCAAATTGATCGCTAATGCTTTCTGATAAGTACTCAGTTCTTTTCTGTCTGCCATAAACCAAACTTAGTAAAACTACACACAGGCCAAGGCAAACCGGAATTGATCTGAGTACAAAAAATACTAAAGAAAACACTTTACACCTGACTGACTCCCCCATTTTATGCGCCCTCTTCAAGCATCTGCTCCCGCTTGAGGCGTATTAGCTACATTTTATTGCAGGGTGGAGCAGCCCGGTAGCTCGTCAGGCTCATAACCTGAAGGTCACAGGTTCAAATCCTGTCCCTGCACCCATTTAAAGCCCTTTAGATTCACTCTATAGGGCTTTTTCGTTTGTATGATACAGTTCGAGTAGATCGTTTGCACACCTCAAAATGAGGCAGGAAATGCAATATCAGCTTTAAAGAAACGTTGCTGAGTATTTAAATAAGCACTTTTTTTATTGAATTATCCAGAGCTATTACTCCTCAATCTGATCAAAGTTTGAGCCGATCAGAATGCGTGCCATAGTCCCTCTAAAGCAGTCCATTGTCACTTTCATCCAAACTACCTACCTGCAACTTGACAATAGTTCACTAAAAATGTACCCAGAT
>QOOZ01000021.1 GCA_003331195.1 Puniceicoccaceae bacterium
CTTGGAAAATGCGTTCCGTCCAAGGACCCACGACCTCGTTAATGGTTTGATCGAGCGATTGCTCGACTGCCCAGGACTGTTGGCAAAAAATCTGCATAAGCAGACCAGATAATAGAGGAAAAAATAGTTTAGAATGTCGCATGCGCTCTTTGGTAGATTGCCAAAAGCGTGTAATTATTCGCTAACGGGGCAACGCAAAATAACAATTGTATGGTCTCGAAAATCTGTCGGGGAGTGCCGATAAATCGAATAGTTGTTTCGGGCAAGAGTGAATAAAAAAAAGTAGCTATCGGAGTGACTTTCTGACCCTGCGCCTTTTAGATCGTGAGATGTCTTTGATTGATCGCTATGTTTTAAAGGAATGGCTGATCGCTTTCGTCCTCACGCTGGGGGTGATTGTCGGTATTCTCATTCTGCAAAACATGTATGACTCGCTACCCGATCTCCTCGTTACGGATGCCAGTTTTAAACAGATACTTTTCTACTACAGCTTAGCCCTGCCCACTTATCTGCCGGCAATCTTACCCATCGCGTTGCTCGTCTCGCTACTTTTTTCACTGGGCAATTTGCATCGTAATAACGAGATCATCGCCATGCGTGCATCCGGTGCCAGTCTCATGCGCATCAGCCGCTCGCTTTGGTTGGCCGGACTGTTACTCTCTTTACTACTGGTCTATATGACCTCATCTGTCATCCCAAAATCCGTTGAGCAATCGCGTACCTTTTTTGATAACCTCGAGTTCGCCGCCGATGAGACTCAGCTCGGGGCCCGCGAAATTGGCCTGCTTTATAATCTAGGTTTCGATAACCGCAAAGATGGCCGATTGTGGTTTATGAACCGTTTCAGCGAACGCGCATGGCTAGGGCTTGGTGTGAATGTGCATACCCGCGATGCCTCAGGGCAAGAGCTCAGCCGTATCTCAGCTGCCGAGGCTTACTTCGACGATACCCATGGGCACTGGGTCTTCCTTGATGGGCGCGAGTTACTACTCGACCACGAAACGGGCGACATCCTACGCGCACTGCCATTTGAAGAAAAGAAATATGAAGACTTCGATGAAGATCCCAGCCTCATGCTTGCACTCTATAAAGATCCTAAAGAGTTATCTATTAACGAACTCGGTCGTATCATCGATACGCTTCCCCCTGAGGAAAATCCTGCTGCTCATGCCTACCTTGTCCGTTTTTATGCACTCTTGGCCGCGCCTTTTAGCTGTCTCGTTGTGGTCGGCATCGCTGTGCCCTTTGCCCTTACTGGCGTGCGCACCAATCCCATGGTCGGTGTCTCTAAGGCGATGGGTTTCTTCGCTATCTTCTTCGTTTTAATTAGCATCGCTTCAATTTTCGGTGAGCGCCAGATCATACCCGCCATGCTCGCTGCATGGATCCCCAATCTTGTCATGCTTGCCATATCGGTGCACCTCTTCGAGAAGGAGTTGTAATTTTCGATTTGCGGCTTTGACCTCTTCGCCGAAATCGTTCGCATTATCAGTATGGATGTAAATTTTACGAAGCTAGCTGGCGTTTTGACCGGCTTTTCTACGAACCTGCAAAAAGGGGAGCGCGTGCTCATTGATGCCTTTGATATTCCCGAAGCCATGGTCGTGGCGCTGGTGCGTGCCGCTCGTGGGAGGGGCGCAGTCCCTTTTGTTAATATTCAGCGTGCGCGGATCAGTCGCGAGTTAATTAATGATCTCGATGCCGAGCAATTTGAGACCCAGGCCACGTGGGAGCTCTCTCGTATGCAGAAGATGGACGCCTACATTGCGGTGCGTGGGTCAGACAATATCTTTGAAATGTCGGATGTCGACCCGTCCAAAGTGGGACAGGTTATGAAGGCTATGAAGGGCGTTCTTGATCACCGTGTGAACAAGACTAAGTGGGTCATCCTTCGTTGGCCAAGCCCCGCTATGGCGCAGCAAGCTATGATGAGCACCGAGAGTTTTGAGGACTTTTTCTTCCGCGTTTGTACACAAGATTACAGCCGTATGGCCAAGGGTATGGCCGCACTCGAATTACTTATGGCTGAGACTGACCGAGTGGAACTGAAGGGGCCAGATTGTGATTTACGTTTTTCGATTAAGGGCATCAGCGCCGTAGCCTGTGGCGGCAGCCATAACATTCCTGATGGCGAGGTCTTTTCTTGCCCAGTTAAAGAATCCGTAGAGGGCGAGATTACCTACAATGCGCCGACCGTTTACCAAGGCACTTCTTTCGATCGTATTCACCTTAAATTTGAAAAGGGCAAGATCGTCCACGCTGACGGCACCAACCCTGTCCGGCTCAACGAAATTCTCGATTCTGACGCGGGAGCGCGCTATATCGGCGAGTTCGCCATTGCCTTTAATCCCCACATACTAGAGCCGATGCGCGACATCCTGTTCGATGAAAAGATCGCGGGCTCCTTCCACTTTACTCCAGGGCAAGCCTACGAGGAAGCTGACAACGGCAACCGCTCGCAAGTGCATTGGGATATGGTGCAGATCCAGCGCCCTGAATACGGAGGTGGCGAGATCTGGTTCGATGGCGAACTCATTCGAAAAGATGGGATTTTTGTAAAAGAAGATCTCAAGAAGCTGAATCCAGACTATCTCCTAGGATAAAATAGTCTGCTTTACTTAGCCTTTATTTTTGGAGCGTAAGAATCTTGCACTTACTATTTACAAAAAACTTTCCTCTACTCAAGCCAGCCTAAGCCTAGGAGAAATGCATCCAATTCTCCCGCGGTCTGACTAAAATAGGGTTCTCGATTAAAGAATCTATGGCCTGCCCCTTCGTAGGTCTTAAGATCGACAAAAACACCATTTTTTTTGAGCTGCGACGCAAATAGCTTCGCGGATTCATAAGGCACCGTTTTATCGTTTGTGCCATGGAAGATTATAGTGGGTGGACTGTTAGATGCTACATGATGAAAGGGTGAAAGCTCAACGGGTTCGAGACCTATTAGAGCGCGTAAGTGCTCTTCTTTTGCTTGATAACGCGCATTCATTTTTTCAAATTCTCCTGAAGGCGCGTCTGAAAGATCATCGGCTATCGGTGCTAGGACAGTCGTTGGATTAAATAGGGCCATCACTTTCGGCGCTGCAGGGTCGCTTGCATGAATAGTCCCCAAGCTTGCGGCTAAGTGTCCACCTGAACTGGCTCCACCAACGCCAATTCTCATAGGGTCAATCCCCAAGGTAGTGGCATTTTCCGTGATATATCGAAGGGCATCTAGGGCATCTTCGACGCAAGTCTTTGCTTGGACTCCATGACGAGATTTGACCCGATAGTCTGCGACGATACCTACCATACCGCGTACACTTAAACGCTCGCAATATTTTACAAATTGCGTAGGGGAGCCGCTATGCCAACCGCCACCAAAAAAGAAGAGCATTGCTGGGGCTGAAGCATTTTTTTTGGAAGTAATCGTCGAATTGAAAACCCAGATTTTTAAATCATGGCCCTCTACGCTCTTGTATGTGTATACGGAATCGCTGCTTATTTTCGGAGGGTAGGACTGGGCCCCAAGTTTCAACGAAGCGCTAAGAATGAGGGATAAGGATATTATCAATCGTATGCTCATATGATATTTCTGGTTGCCTGCTAAAATTGGATGATTGAAAAAGCTCTGATCAAGATTTACAACATTTCATCGCGTAGATAGCTCATAAGTTGCAAATATTTTTTAAGAGCATCAATGGTAAGGCGCGTTTAGGACTTTCAGCATAAACCAAAATTCACAGCAGTATCACCTGCTATATAGCACTACAAAAGGAAGTCGTTAATTTATAAAAAAGTCCCTTGCCAGATGCAGATCTTACGAGCTTCTTTAGGGCTGACCGATGGATAAAGCATATCAAGTAATCGCTCGCCGCTGGCGTCCGAAGCAGTTCAATGAACTGGTGGGGCAAGACCACATCGTGCGCACCTTGAGTAACGCCATCGATACCAAGCGGATCGCTCACGCTTACCTCTTTGTCGGACCACGCGGCACTGGTAAGACTAGCACCGCGCGTCTTTTCGCTAAGGCTCTCAATGCTGAAGGGGGTCCTAGTGCGACGCCCGACAATGAATCTGAGACCAGTCAGGCCATTATGAATGGCTCTTGCATGGACGTGATCGAAATCGACGGTGCTTCTAATAACAGTGTCGAGCAAGTTCGTAGCCTGCGCGAGGAGTGTCAGTTCGCCCCCGCGCAATGTACCTTCAAAATCTACATAATCGACGAAGTGCACATGCTTTCGACAGCGGCCTTTAACGCCCTACTCAAGACCCTCGAAGAGCCGCCCGAACATGTTAAATTCTTTTTCGCCACGACCGAGGCACACAAGGTATTGCCCACCATTGTGTCGCGTTGTCAACGCTTTGAGTTCCGGCCGATTTCGGACGCCGTTATCGTCGAGAAGCTCATGCAAATTTGCCAGACCGAGCAGATCAAAGTTGAAGCGCCCGCGTTGGTCTCTATTGCTCGTCTCGCCAACGGTGGTATGCGCGATGCGCAGTCAATCCTCGATCAAATGATCTCTTTCTGCGGTAGCGATATCAAAGAGAGCGACGTGCTTGATGTGTATGGTCTCGTCTCTGATGAGCGCATCGGAAAGTTAGCGCAAGCCTTGGCTACGCTCGACTACGCTGCGATCATCGCAGCGGTCGATGAGTTCGCGGCAGAGGGGCGCGATCTTTACCGCATTTTAGTCGACCTTCAAGCCTATGCACGCAAGGCATTACTCGATTCGATCCAAAATGCTGCTAAGACGAAGATGCTCGGTGTCGATATGAGCACCGAGTCGATCATGCGTATGCTCGACGCGCTACATCGCGGTGAAGCTTCTGTGCAACGCGGACTGTCGGAAAAAGTGAATTTCGAAGTTGTGTTACTCAAAGCGTCTGAAGAGTCCCGGTCCCGCGCGATTGATAGCTTGATTAAGCAAGTCACGGCGGCCTCTGCGAGCTCAAGCGAAGCAGCTCAAGTCGAAAAAAAAAAGCCCTAGTCATCCCGACGGGTGAGAGCAGCACGGTCAAGATTGGCCTGAACCAAAAAGAAAGTACAGACGCGGTATCAAGACAGGCTCAAGGGTCAGGGCAGGAGCACTCAGAGGGCACTTCATTAGTTTCTCCAGCAGAGCATGGGCCTGCCCTTTCAGCTGCAGTCTTGGATAGTGAGCTTACCGATAAAGAATCTGCTCTAGTCGACAATGCGCTCGATCCGATGATACTGAACGAAAGCTCTGCGACAGACCTAGTTATTACTAAGCCACTGATTTCGGTCGAAGATGCACAAGCCAAGCTGAGCTCGAATATTTTGAAAGTGCTCTCCGGAAAATTTAAAGGCAGCCTCACCGAGGTGCGGCATAAGGACGAACGGGACCAGATTTTTTAATTAATCCGTGGCGCATCCGCTTGACGATATGGCAAGCTAGCGTTCCACGGAGGACTTATGGAGTTTCTTCAGTCGGTGCTTTATCATCGATCAATCCAATATCACGACCGACACGGCCGACATCGAAAAAGCTGACGTAGATGACAAATCCTAGGAGTAAAATCATAAACGCGCCTTGCAGGTTCTCCATGAATTTTTTTGGCAATGGGCGGCCGATCAATTTCGAGATTGTGGCGAAGAGCATGTGACCGCCGTCTAAGACAGGGATCGGGAGTAGGTTGAAGATCGCGAGGTTGACGTTGATTAGCGCGAGCATCCAAAGTAGGTCGATGAAGCCAATTTGCGCCATACGGGTGAGTCCGTGGACGATACCGACGGGACCGCTCATGTTCTTCACTTTAACGTCGGAGTTTTTGTGAATGAGCGCGTAGAGCGTCATCTTCATGGTCTCGGCGAAGCGGTAGAGTTGTTCGACAGGATTGTAGTGGACGCGTTCGGTTTTGTATTGAAAATCATAAGCAAAGCCGAAGCGTGGGCTGGTCTCGCCTTCTTTGATCCGTGGGTGGATGGGGAGTGTCAATTCGTTACCGTCGCGTTCTATTGTGACGTCGATGCTGCGGTCGCCATGCTTACTGAGGTAAGTGTTGAGAAAGGCTCCAGAGATAATGACTTCGCCGTCGAGTTTGATAAGGCGATCCATCGGTTCTAGCCCGGACTCGATGGCAGGCATATCAGGTTCTAGGTGAATGACGATGGGTGCGGAGGTCTCATCGGTCTCAGGTTCAATGCCGATGTAGCGCATGCGCTCGCTGGAAACGAGTTCGGGGTAGACGGTAAATGTCATGGTCTCGCCGTCTCGGAGGATAGCGACTTCGACTTGGCGGCGACCTGCCTCGCCCTCTTCTTTGCCTACGCCTGTGGCGATAGCGTTTTGAAAATACCACCAATCAGGCACGGGCTTGCCATCGATTGCATAAATGGTATCTCCTTGGCGGATACCCGCTTCGTAGGCCGGCCCTGGCACGATGGCACCATCGGCATTACGGATCTCTTCGGCTACAAAGCCGACGCTGGTCGACTTAACAATCTCCCGACCCACACCCCAAAGTACGAGCGAGAGCACGAGGGCGAAGATTAGGTTGAAGACCGCACCCATTACAGCGACGATCATTTTATCGGCGTAAGAAATGGGGGCGAGCTTGCCTTCTTCTTCTTTTTCGCTACCTTCGATTCGCCCCATGTCTGCGAGTTGTGGGAGGGAGACGTAGCCTCCCAGTGGCAGTAAGGAAAGACGGAAGTCGGTGCCATTGCGGTGCCAGCCGAAAAGACGTGGTCCAAAGCCGATAGAGAAGCGCTCGGCGATGAGACCACGCTTCTTGGCCGCAATAAAGTGGCCGAGCTCGTGTATGAAGATGGAGAAGCCAAGTGCAAACAGGGCTAGTGCGATATAAAGGATAGTGGAGAGCATGTTTTGGTTAAGCTGAAATCTGTATTTAACGAGCTATGTGGGAGGAAAAGACCTAGGTGGGCTTGGGTAAGCTCAGGCACTACGGATTGTGTGCTTGTGCGACGTCACGTGTCTCGGTGTCGATTTGAAAGAGTTGATCGAGGCTGGGGCTAAGCGGTGATACGATCTGAGTGAGACTGTACTCGATTAGCTTGGGTATATCAAGGTAGCTGATTTCTTTAGCTAGGAAGCGCTCGACAGCGACTTCGTTGGCAGCATTAAAGATGGCCGGAGCGGCATCACCAATACGCAAGGCGTTGTAGGCGAGCTGAAGGCAGGGATATTTCGCATATTCGGGCGGTGAAAAGTCGAGGGAAAAGGCTTTATGGAAGTCAATACTCGGCGTAACGCTAGGCGCTCGCTCAGGGAAGAGAAGACAGTGCTGGATAGCAAAGGTCATGTCGGGGGGACTGACCTGCGCAAGTATGGAGCCGTCGATGAACTGGACGAAGGAGTGCACCAAGCTCTGGGTATGAATGACCACTTCGAGGTGATCGGGTTCCAAGCCAAAGAGCCAGTGTGCTTCAATCAGTTCGAGGCCTTTGTTAGCCATGGTGGCAGAATCGACGGTGATCTTGGGTCCCATCGACCAGTTGGGATGCTTTGTTGCCATCTCAGGGGTAACTACGGCTAACTCTTTTTCTGGGGTGTCTCGAAACTGTCCGCCAGATGCGGTGAGAATTAGTTTGTCGACTTGCTCGGAGGGATAGCCTTGTAGGCATTGAAAAATGGCGTTGTGCTCGCTGTCGGTCGGTAGGAGACGCACGCCTTTACGCTTGGCGGCTTTGATGACATGGGCACCGCCGAGCACAAGGAGTTCCTTATTGGCCAATGCGATGTCCTTGCCCGCTTCGATTGCGGCGAGGGTAGGTCGCAGACCAGCAACCCCGACGACGGCGACGAGTACGATGTCGGCCTCAGCAAGGGTAGCAAGTTCGGTGAGGGCTTCAGTTCCCGAGCTAAGCTGCGTTGTGGCTGGAAAGTGCCCCGCTTGTAGGGCTCGAAGGTAAGCTTTTTCGTCCTGGAGGACGGCGTGTGACACGTCAAATTCGCGGCAGATTGCGGCAAGCTCATTATGGCGGCTTTGCGCAGCCACACCCACGAGTTGGAGGCGGTCCGAGTGGGCGCGAAGCACGCGCAAGGTGCTACTACCAATGGAACCGGTGGCGCCAAGGAGGACGACTTTTTTGGGTGTGGTCATCCTAATGACTGGACGCGTAAAGAGTAGTCCATTTCTGTGGTGTTGACTTGTTGTAATGCAACTCGAAAGCGCCTCCCGCTTTCGCTAGCTTTTTGGGAGCTGGTCACTAGTAGAGTAAATATTTAAAAAATAAATATCCGAGCGGAGCGGTCAGGATAAGGCTGTCAGCGAGATCAAAAATGCCGCCAATGCCAGGAACAATTTTACCCGAGTCTTTGACGTCGGCTTGGCGTTTGAAGGCGGACTCGACAAGGTCGGAGGCGATTGACGCGACACCGATTGGGACGGCGATTAGCGCGCCGAGCCACCAGCTTAAGCTCGCTGGTACGAGCGTGTGGAAGAAGCTGATTAGAATGACGCCGATGAGCATTGAAAAACCGATGCCGCCGGCAGCTCCTTCGTAAGTCTTCTTCGGGCTGATGACGGAGAGGGGTGTTTTACCTAGCTTCATACCAACAAGTAGACCACCGACGTCCGCACATTTGGCCACTGCCACGACCCAGAGAGCGAGGAACATACCTGTGGCGGCGGTCTCGCCGTGGGATTCTGCTAGCTTCACGATCTTAATAAGAAAGTGCAGCATGAAGGGCACGTAGATCAGGCCGAAGAGAGTCGGCATAAAGCTACGCAGGCGGCCTGCTTGTAGGTCAAGGCAGATGATTATCAGCGCGATTACGACGAAGCTGAGGACAAAGAGATCATTGCCCGAGTCGATATCACCCAGGTAGTAGGCGCCGAGGGTGATAACGACACCAGCGGTGATGCCAAGGCCTTTCATGGGTTTGAGCCCCATCTTCGTGAAGAGCTGGTAGAGTTCCAGTTGCGTGAGAAAGGCAAGGATCGCGATGATGAATACACCCGCATGGACGCCGAAGAGCCAGAGCGAGATTCCGAGAATCGACCAGAGTGTGGCAAAACTGATTATACGGTGCTTCATAGCTTGATATGATTAGTCAAGGTAAGGGATGGGTTGTAAGCTCAGACTCTTATCTGTTCGGTGGTTTTGCCGTAGCGGCGTTCGCGGGAGGCGTATTCGTCGATCGCGGCTTTAAAATCGGCCTCGCTGAAGTCTGGCCAAAGGACTTTACTTAAATAGATTTCGGAGTAAGCGGATTGTAGAAGGAGGAAGTTACTGAGGCGGCATTCACCTGATGTTCGGATGACAAGATCGGGGTCGGGCATGTCACGAGTGTAGAGGTATTGGCGGAAGCCGTCGTAGTCGAGGTCATTTAGGTCGAATGAGCCTTCAATAGCTGCCCGAGCGACAGCTTTAACCGCGTCAACCACTTCCGTGCGCGATCCATAATTCAGCGCGAGGCCGAGGGTATATTCGTCGTAGTCTTGAGTGGCTTCTTCGGCTTTATGGAGGAGTGCTTGGATGCGCTCGGGCAGTTCGCGGTAGCGACCAACGACGCGAAGGCGGATCTTGCGCTTGATTAACTCAGACATTTGCTCGCTGAGGAAACGTTCGAGTAGATCCATGAGATCCAAAACTTCGGGTTTTGGGCGGTTCCAATTTTCGACGCTAAAAGCGAAGAGTGTGAGGTTTTTAACGCCGTTTTCTTGGGCTGCCTTGAGTGTGCGTTTGACCGCTTCGGCACCACGGCGGTGCCCTTCGATGCGTGGAAGTTTGTGCTGCTTTGCCCAACGACCATTGCCATCCATAATGATCGCGATGTGTTTAGGGGTGTTTGCGGCTTTCATATTTCTGTCTAAGTCTGATCTCCTGTTATTTCTTTAGAATGAATTTGATCGCTGAATCTTCAGGTATTTCTCATAAAAACGCATGGTTAACTGTGCGCAAGGGTAGAGCGCAGTCTATTTTAGCGATAATAGCTTTGACCTTTGCGCGCGAGATCGGGATGGACTATGTTCTACTAGTGTAAAACGGATAGGGAAGCAGACTTGATCCATAGCGACTCCCAAGTTTGCGGATAAGGCTATATTTGAAAGTCGTTGCCGCCGGTCATTTCGTGGAGACCGCACTCACGCTTGATGCCGCCGAAACGAGTATCTTCTTGAGTCATGCCATCGCCTAGTTTCTTCGTACTATGCCAGTCGCCGACGGAGACGTAACCTTGATCCCAGAGCGGGTGGTAGGGCAGGCTGTTTTCAGTAAGATACTGATAAAT
>QOOZ01000022.1 GCA_003331195.1 Puniceicoccaceae bacterium
GGTGACGAGGAGATGCGCAAAGAGTGGGAGGACCAACTCGACGATTACACAGATTTTTTCCGAGGGAAATACCGCATCATCCGAGGTCTAGACGAAATCAAAGAGGCCCGCAGTTCGTCCAACACAAAGAACTGAACTTTAAGCTCACAGATTTTTATAAAAGGCTGTCTACATGTGAGCAGCCGAATCAATTGCCGGGATCAAAGATCCGGAAACTTACAGGCGCGCCGATCACGGAACTCTCCTCAGTAAGCAATGCAATCGCCCGTATAATCGCAGCCTCGCTGCTCATGTGCGTTGTGACCATCAGTTTAGCAGTGCCATCTTCAAGCTCCTTCTGATTCACAGTAGCAAAGCTGATGTGCTCCTTGGCTAAGATGTCGGAAATCTTGGCGAGGACACCCTCTTCATCTCTAACGTGGATGCGCAAGTAGTAGCGACCGATGAGTTCATCTCCCAGAGCTAGTTCAAGACCATCAGCCAATTTTTGATGAGTGGCCTCATCTTCTTCAGAAATTAGAGGCGACGCTCCACCTTGCAGCATAAAGACCGCATCAGCAATATCGCTAATCACTGAACTGGAAGTCGCATCCTGACCAGCGCCACGCCCGATTAGAACTGTCGTGCCCACGACATCGCCCGTCACGCTGACGCCGTTATAAACCTCGTCCACTCCTGCAATTACTTCCTTTTTAGAAATCAGCGCAGGATGGAGGCGAACAGAGAGTTTGTTCGCCTCAAAGTCACGCGCGATGACCGCAAGTAATTTGATTTTGTAACCGAGTTGACCCGCAATCTCTATATCCTCGCCCGTGATCTCGCGAATGCCTTCACAAATAATCTCCTCAAGCTTCACCCACTTACCATGTGCCAAATAGGCCAGAATCACAGCTTTGTGCGCCGCATCAATCCCATCAAGGTCGAGTGCCTCGTCAGCTTCCACGTAGCCAAGCTTTCTCGCGTCGCCTAATGTAGCGTCAAAACTTAGGCCTTCGCGCTCCATACGAGTGAGGATGTAGTTCGACGTGCCGTTCAGGATACCAAAGATTAGCTTAAAGCGATTAGCTACCAATGCCTCACGAATCGTTTTGATGATGGGGATACCACCCGCAACCGAAGCCTCGTAAAAATAGTGCCCTCCATTCCGTCGGGCGATTTCAAAGAGTTCTTCCCCGTGCTCGCAGATTAAAGCCTTGTTAGCCGTCACCACGATTTTGCCCTGATCAAGAGCGCGGCGCGTCAGCTCTAGTGCCTTACCCGTGCCGCCCATCAACTCACAGACGATGTCGATATCAGGGTTATCAACCACCCTGGCAGGATCTTCCGAGTAGGATCCAGTAGGCACGAGAACCTCTCGCGCCTTGGACGCGTCTTTGACCACGACCTGAGTGATTTCCAGCTGAGTACCTAGTCTATATTCCAAAGCGAGACGGTTCTTTTCGATATTTTTCCAAACTCCTTGGCCAACGACTCCAAAGCCGAGCAAACCGATACGAATTGTGCGTTTTTTGGACATATTATTCAAATTTCTGAGTGTAAATGCTTAGCATTCCGTAAATTAGGGGTGCACGTGCATTTTTTAACCAATAGCTGCTCTCGAAATACTCAAGGTCATAATCTAGAGCATCAAGCGAACAAAGATATTAAAGACAGCAAGGTAAGCCTACTCCGAGATAAACAGCGAATTTTAGAAATTTGGTTTCTAGCCTTAGCTTACACCACGTGCTATAATTTAAGAATTACAAATCGTTTCTTGCCATCCGCCCAGACGTAGAAACGGTTTTGCCTGTTCATGAACAGATTCTCTTCAATCCCATCGATGCTATTGACCGCATTCCCGTTGATCTCGATGATCACGGTTAAAGGCTCCAATTTATCGACAAAAGGTGAGTCATCTTCCACTTCCATTACTAAGACCCCGTCGATGTCCTTTGGAATTGTATAGCCATCGCGCAACTCATCGTTGAGCGGTCGGAGACTGACCCCTTTAAGGGCGCTAGAATCCGTATTGATGGTCCCCACTTTTCCAGTGAGACTACCCAGCGTGATTGGTAACACCATGGTCTTGCCTTGGCGTATTAAAGTCACTGCTACCTTAGTGCCTGGAAGAACTTGAGAAACCACTAAGCGAAGCTCAGCAGCCGAATCGATCTCTCTTTCGTCGATTTTCAGAATAATATCCCCGTGCCGAATACCACCTCTCGAGGCGGGCGAGTCTTCTTGCACTTGATTGACCAGCGCACCACGTGTGCTCTCTAATCCAAAGGCGTCGGCCATTTCTCGGTTTAGATCATCTGGGAAAAGCCCCAGCATCCCTCGGGGTACTTCGCCGCTTTTAATCAAATTCGAAGCTACATTGAGCACCATATTTACAGGAATGGCGAAACCGAGACCGATGCTACCTCCGCTGTTTGAGACGATTGCCGTATTGATACCAACCAGTCGCCCCCATGCATCGACCAGCGCACCCCCCGAGTTACCTAAATTGATCGCTGCGTCGGTCTGAATAAAGTTCTCATAAGATCCTGCTCCGAGAATCTGGCCGCCTCGATTACGCTCAAGCGCAGAAACAATCCCCTGGGTTGCAGTGAGTCCTAAATCGCGCGGGTTGCCAATCGCAAAGACAATGTCCCCCACACGCAGAAGATCGCTATCGGCCAGCGTCACGGCGGGCAGGGACGCATTTGCCTCAATCTTCAGGATAGCGACATCGGTCTTCGAGTCGGAACCGATCAGAGTGGCCACATACTCGGTGTCATCATTCAGGCGGACAAGTATCTCATCCACCTCACGTCCTCGCATCCCTTGGACCACATGGTAATTAGTCACAATGTAGCCATCAGCAGAAATAATCACACCTGAGCCCACTCCTAGTCGCTCCTTACGCTCCCGGTTCGAGCCCTCTTCAGGCATCACACGAGGAATGGAGCGACCAAATTGCCGGTAGAATTCAGGCAAAGTTAGGCTTTGCCGAGCCGACACGATTTGCGAAGTATATATCGCCACCACCGAAGGTGTGGCTTTTTCTAAAACGTCCGCATAAGAGACCAGTGGCATGTCCGCTATTTTAGCGATAGACCTAGCATCCACATTGACATTGAGTGGCGGATTCTTATCCGCAAACAAGAGCGTAGAAGCAAGTAGAGAGATCAGCGAGAGACAAGATGTGTATTTCATATTCGGATACTTGGTTAGAGTGTAATTACATGACAGAACCCAAAGCTCGGAGTTCCGCAAATTTCAAAATGAATCTGCTAAAAAGGGTGGCAGACCCAGTCTTCTGCTCCCTCGATACCCAAGGTAGTGCGCAGACGCCAAGCCACCACAAGCGCCGCGATTAGTCCCAAGCTGCGCTGTATTCGCAGCAGCTTCATAGATGTCATCCTGAGCTGCACGCGCATAAACTGGCTCTGAGCGAGCCAAAGCAGCGGTAAAGTGCCTAGGCCAAAGCCGATCGCAAACTCCGCCCCCTTCACTGCCGACCCAGAGAATAAGGCTAGGCCAAAAATCATATAGAGTGGTCCACAAGGCAGCAATGGACTAGCTAGCCCAATCATCGCAGCGGCTACGGGCTTTTGTAGGCGGCTGTGACGAGCGGTCATTTTTTTATATAGCCCCCCCATCCAAATCGGCTTTGGAAAAAAACGGTCTAATCGAAAAGCCACTACTAAAAAGAAGACAACAAGTATCCAAGGTAGTAAATTAAGCCACGAACTGGAGACCGAGCGAATCACCACCCAGCCAAAAGCACCTGCCAAAGTGCCGACAATCGCGTAAGAAAGGAGTTTAGCCAAATGGTAGCAGGTCAAAATAAGCTGCGGGTTAACATTATTCGCCTTTGTCGGCGTAAATGCGCAAGAAAGTGGACCGCACATTGCTACGCAGTGGACACTGGTTATCAGCCCAGCAATCAAGGCCGTATAGGCATTGTAAACTGTCTGGTAATCAAACATCTCGTCTACCTTGGATTGGTTGCGGGGGTTCATTAAAGACGCCCATGCAGGGCGTTAAGAAGGCCTGCACACAAATATTAATCATTCATATTAGCATTAAAAAAAACGACCCGATAGCAAGCCGCATCAAGGAAAGAAAACGATTAAATTAAGCCGATTTTAAGTATGTCTTACGAGTGTAAATGTCATGTGAGAATACAAGAACTCATCTCACACTTTCACTTCGCGCATTACGCGGCAGTATTGACTTCAAAGGCTGGGACAGTTCCAATGGTATGCTATGGGTAATTCATTTGGCACACTTTTTCGTATTTCCACTTGGGGTGAGAGTCATGGCGGTGGTATCGGCGTCGTTATCGACGGTTGCCCTCCCCGCCTACCCTTAGACGTCGAAGAGATACAATTCGAACTCGATCGCCGCCGCCCTGGACAGAGCGATATCACCACGCCCCGCAAGGAAAGTGACACCGCCGAGATCGTATCAGGCCTCTATGACGGCCAAACCACGGGTACCCCTATCGGTATCTACGTGCCTAATGGCGACCACCGTCCCTCCGCCTATAAGGAGATGAAGGATAAGTTTCGTCCCTCGCACGCTGACTTCACTTACCAGAATAAGTTCGGTATCCGTAATCACGAAGGTGGTGGTCGTTCCTCCGCCCGCGAGACCATCGGCCGGGTCGCAGCAGGTGCCATCGCCAAGAAAATTCTCAAGCTGGCCGGCGACATTGAAGTGCGTGCCTACATCACCCGTGTACACAACATCGAGATGCCCGCGCTCAATCATTTTCCAAGCCTTGAAGAAGTCGAAGCCAGTCCCGTCCGTTGCCCACATCCAAAGTCTGCCGAAAAAATGGTCAATCGGATAAAAGCCATGCGCAAGGAAGGCGACTCTGTCGGAGGCATAATTGAGTGTCGCGTGCGCAATTTGCCCGTCGGCCTCGGCGTTCCTGTCTTCGATCGCCTCGAAGCGGATATGGCTAAGGCCATGCTCTCGCTCCCAGCTACAAAGGGCTTTGAGGTCGGCAGCGGTTTTGAAGGCTCCTTACAGCAAGGCTCTGAGCACAACGATGTGTATGTCAATAAAGACGGCAAGGTCGGCACCGCAACCAACCGCTCGGGAGGCGTGCAAGGCGGGATCAGCAACGGCGAAGAGTTGATCTTTCGCGTGGCCTTCAAGCCGACCGCAACCCTTATCCAAAAGCAAGACACCGTCGATAAAGACGGCAACGAAACCGAACTGATGGGTCGTGGTCGCCATGATCCCTGTGTAGTACCACGTGCAGTACCCATCGTCGAATCGATGGCCGCACTCGTTCTAGTCGAACACTGGATGCGCCATAAAGCTCAATGCGAGAGCTTCGATTTTTCCTAATTCATTTCATTTAGCCACGGCACTCTGTTGCCATAATCGTGCATCTCAAAACGACAATCGAGTGCAGGTGCTACATCTTATCTTTCCCATATGTTAGACATCACACCCCTGGTTTACCTCGTATTTGGCATACCAAATTCGGGACGACGCGAGGTCATATTCGACCTGATCGAAGGAGGTATCTACGAGACCGAACAAGTCATTTTCTTCCGACCCGAAGGAGAAGTGGCTTGTGATTACGATGAACAAATCGAAGCACTAGATAATGTTAGCGTCGTCGGATGGAAGTTGAAGGACAGTAAAGTCACCCACGGTAAGATCTCTGCTGCGCCGAAAAAGATAATCTTTCTTGCACCCGGCCTAAGCGACCCATCGGATTGCGCCGAAGCAATTAAGACATGGAGCGATCATAACAACTGCCAGATTGCCCGACTCATTACGGTCACGCATTGCCACTTCCTTTCAGAACACCCAAAGGCAAAAGCCTGGTTCGATGCCTGCATTCACTTCTCGGATGTTGTGCTACTTAACCGCCGTGAAGAAGCGGGCAACAAGTGGGTAAGAGATTTCGAGACTGCATATAAAAAAGCATGCAACCCCGCGCGTTTTTTCATGGTCAAGAAAGGCCGTGTGAGCAATCCACTGGAAGTGCTAGACCCCGAAGCACGCCGCACTTCACTCTACTTCGACGAACTCCTACCCATTGAGGACGACGAGTTCGAGGACGAGCACCAACCTGACGATATCAAGATCGATACGTATATTGAGCGGCTAGAAAGCGGCCATCGCGCCAAACCGATTCCCCCGATAGCAAAGTTTCTTTAGCCTTAGCGCCCCGCCATCTCACTCTCAATCGTGCTAAGACGCTTCTGCTTCTGACCGAGCTTGGGGATGCAGGCGATTAAGGCTTTGGTATAGGAATGCTGCGGATCTTCTAGGACCGACTCAACCGCACCTTGCTCAACGATCTCGCCACGATACATGACAATGACCTCGTCGGCGAAGCCTTTGACAATGCCAAAATTATGCGTGATTAAAATTATACTCATACCTAGCTTTTCGCGCAGTTCGCGGAGCAGATTCATTATCTGAGCTTGGATGGTGACGTCGAGCGCAGTGGTCGGCTCATCAGCGACCAGCAATTCTGGCTCGCAGGCCAAGGCCATCGCGATCATCACGCGCTGTTGCATGCCACCACTCATTTCGTGGGGATACGCACTGTAGCGCTTTGCAGCATCACGGATACCAACTAGCTCCAGCAGTTCGATCACACGGCCTTTGACATTCTCGATATCGGGTCGGTGCAATCGCACCGCCTCTGCGATCTGATAGCCAATGGTGAAGACAGGATTGAGCGAGGAGGACGGCTCTTGGAAAATATATGCGATCCCTTTGCCACGAACGCCACGTATCGCCTCAGCATCCATTTCTAGAACGTTTTCTCCCTGAAAAAGAATTTCGCCAGATACAGTGCAATCAGGAGGTTTTGGTAAAAGCTGAGTCAAGGACATACAACTGACACTCTTGCCGCTACCGCTCTCGCCTAGGATGGCCACGGTCTGACCACTGGTTTCTACGGAAAAGTTAATACCATGCACTACCTCATTAGTCTCGTCACGAGAGTGAAAGGCGATACGCAAATCAGAGACTTTTAGTAGGTCAGACATAATAAGAAGATTAAACGTCGAAGATCGAAGGTCCAATGCTGAATGATTGTAAATTAAAAATTATTAAGTTCGTTTAAGATTCGAATTTATACATTCAATGTCCGACCACCTTAGCGTGTTTGCATTTTAGGATCCACAATATCACGGAGCACATCGCCCAACACATTGTAGGCAATTACAGTGACAAAGATGGCAAGGCCAGGGGTGAGCATCCACCAGAAATTCATGAAAAATACGATCATATTCCCCTGCGATTGTTTGAGCATCAAGCCCCACGAGGCGGAGGGCTCGGAGATACCGAGGCCAAGGAAGGACAAGGCGGCCTCGGCCAAGATGTAACCAGGGATAGCTAGCGTGGCGGCCACGAGCAGGTAGCTCGCGATGTTAGGTAGAATATGTTTGATCAAGATCATAGGTACGCACTGTCCCATGCTCTCAGCCGCAACGACAAACGGACGATTGCGTATCGAGAGCGTCATACCACGGATAATTCGTGCAGTGCCTGCCCAACCAATTACTGATAAAATTATGATGATGACCATGTAGACCTGCGTCGGTGAAAAGTCGGGACTGATAAATGCGGAGCGGAGCGCGAGCAGGAGGTAGAGACCAGGGATCGACATTAGCAGTTCCACTAAGCGCATGGCAACAAAGTCAACCGTGCCGCCATAGTAACCAGCTAGTGAGCCGACGATGAAGCCGAGTATCAGGGTGATCGAAATGCCTATAAAACCAATCGAGAGCGAGACCTGAGAGCCGTGCAGCAAGCGACTAAATATATCGCGCCCCGTTGCGTCAGAACCAAGTAAGTAGACCCGAGCTGCAGGGTCTTCCGTTTCGAGCTGAAAGAGTTTACGCTCCATCGGGATTAACCCAAACAATTTGTAGGACTCGGACTTCGAGAACCAAACAATTGGCGCGGTCGCATCCTCAGAATGGATGTAAGTAGGCGAACCAACGGCTTCTTTTTGATAGAGCTTAGCGTGTAGGGCACCGTCTTTCCAAGCAAAGCCGGTCGGCGGGTGGTAGGGCTTTACAAGATTCTGTTCAGTGATTGGGTAAGGTGAAATTGCCGGCGCGAAAAGTGCCCCACAATAGAGTAAAGTGAGAACGGCCAGCGCAGCCGCACCCATCGGACGACGTAAAACACCACCTATCAAACGGCGAAACAGAGTAAAGACGATGTAGCCGACGAGCAGCACACAGGCCACCGCAAGCAAGCCCACTAAGAGCAGGCCAATATATTTCAATATAAGACCAATCATCCCGAGTAAGCTGGGGGCAAAAACTTCTAGTAAAATCTGAAGCGCAATGATGCCGATCAACACGAGCCAAACGAGATTCGCCTTTTGCCCGCTAGCGCCGTTTTTCGCTCCACCCTCTAGGCGGATGCGCGGATCCATCCAGCCGAGTAGCAGGTCGGAGAACAGATTACCAAAAACCAACATGACTACGCCGATAAGGACGCCGGCCATGACCACATACTGGTCCTCACGGATGAGCGCTTCGTAGATCAACTGTCCGAGACCGGGATAGTTCATCACATTTTCAACGAGCAGTGCTCCTGAGAGCAGACTGGCAAAGGAATAACCAAATGCAGTAATCAGCGGGTTGATCGCATTTCGTAAGACGTGTTTAAACATAATCACACGCTCAGCTACCCCCTTAGCCCGTGCAGTAGTGGCAAACTCGGCCTGCATGTAATCAATGAAATTTGCCCGCATGATACGCATCATCCCAGCGACACTCCCGATTCCCAGGACAACAGTCGGCAGTATTAGGTGATAGCCGTAGTCTAGGATGCGTGCCCCAAGACCGAGAAACTCACTCTCAACGGACGAACGTCCGCCCTCCGGGAATATCCCTGTGATGGCGGCAAAATAGACCGCCAAAATAGCTAAGAAAAACTCCGGTATCGAGAGCGCAGCGTAGGCTAGGAGTGCAGAGATACGGTCAAAGATTGAGTCTTTATAAATAGCCGCGAGCACCCCTAGAGGAATGGCGATGCACCATGCAAAGAAGATTGAAGTCAGCGAGAGGATGAAAGTGGCCGGCACTCGCTGTTTGAGAAGGGTGAACACTTCGACTTTATACGTCCAAGACTCACCAAAATAAGGCCAGCCAAAGGAGAGTCCCTCTTCAGGCTGACCGACCCAAGGCCCGTATTTAACCAGCGAAATATTAGCCATCCAGTGCCCGTAACGGACGAACCACGCAGTCGCCTCACCGTCGGCGTTGACGAGGCCGAGTTGACGCTCTTGCTGCTCAATGACCGCAGGATCAATATCTTTTGCGGCGCGCGCTTGCGTCAGAAAATCGCCAGGTGAGAGATACATGAGCAAAGAGACCAATAAACTCACCCCAAGTAAAAGCGGCACCAATGAAAGCAGACGACGTATAATGAAGGCAAACATGGTTCAGATTTAGGGCTCGGGCGTCCAGATTTCTTCGATATTCCACAGGGTGGTGCCGGCGGATGGCACGAATACATTACGCCATTTATTTTTAACGCCAACGTATCCGTAGGGAGTAAAGCCGTAGAGCAAAGGCAGCTCCTCAGCGAGGATGGCTTGCACCTCGTGCATGTAGGCCACGCGGGTGGCTTCGTCCAGAGTCCGTTCTTGTAGACCGATCAGCTCATCGATGCGCGCCTCCCACTCAGTCGCGGGTTCGGATTGCTCAGGATACCATTGGTGAAATTGTCCACTGCTAAGGAAGAGAGCTTTACTTCCTGAAGGATCATAGGACGCATCGGGGGAGCCCCATCCTAACATTGTCATATCGTAATCGAAAGTATCGTCGGTGCGGCGAAGTAAGGTGGCAAAGTCGCAGCGCTCCATCTTTACGCTCATGCCAAGCGCTTTCATATTTTCTACAAAAGTAACACCAATAGTGTCGAAGGACGCACTTTCTACGAGTAATAAGGTGAACTCGACCAGTATGCCTTCACGGTCAAAAAGCTTGCCCTGCGCGTCCCAGTAGAAGCCAGACTCAATCAGTAAATCGCGGGCTTTTTCCGGGTCGTAATTGTAACGGGGTAGATCGGGATTATGCCATTTACCCTGAGCGGGTGCGATGATCGAGGTGAGCGGTTCGCCCTTCCCGAAGAGTAATGCATTAATTATACCCTGACGATTTGTCGCGTAGTGGACAGCTTTCCGGAAGCGTTTGTCCGTAAACCACCGTAGCTTATGCGCAGACAGGTAGGGCTTGCCCGCTTCGTCGCTCCCACGGTGCTGATTGAACCAAAAAAAGTTCACACTTGAGGAGGGACCCCGATCGTGGAGGGTAAAACCGTAGGTTTCGGCGGCTTCCTTAACCCATATGTTATCGGAGGCACCGACCCCGGAAGCGTCGCTCTTACCAGTCGCAAAGTGAGCGACAGCGGTGTTCGATTCCGAGACGAATTTGAGTATAAAGTAATCGAGATAAGGCAAGCGCTGACCGCTTTGATCAATTTTCCAATAGTGCGGATTTGGGGTCAGCACTAGTCTTTCGCCAGGCTTATAAGAAAAGATTGTAAACGGCCCTGTGCCGACGATCTCTTCAGGCGACTCTATCGCAACTTGGGTTGACCACTGTTTAGTAAAACTACCGTCCACGAAAGATGCGTGGAGCTTGTGTTTGGGTAAAATTGGCTGACGGATATCATAGATGAAGGGTCCGTAAACAGTCGGTAGGTCAAAGCGCACCGTATAGTCGTCGACTTTTGTATAGCGTAGCTTTTCTCCATTGATCAGATACTGCTTATAGTAACGGGAGGGATACTTCGGACGTAGCTTACCCGACTCGGGGTCTTCAATCTCGGTGAGTATACAATCAAAGGTAAAAATCACATCGTCTGCCGTAAAGGGACTGCCGTCACTCCAATGCACACCACGACGGAGGTGAAAGGTGTAGGACTTGTTATCCTCACCAATTTCCCAAGAACGCGCCAGCGCAGGCTCATAAGTCTGCGAGGACGGGTCGAAAGCGACCAGAGGCGTGAGTAAACGAGTGAGTAGAACACTTGTAGAGAGGTTGTTCGGAACTTGGGGATTGAAAGTCGTAGGCTGCGTCGTCTCGTTAAGCACAAAAATGCCTCCATAGCGTCCCAATGGAGCATCCGTAACAAAGGCGTCCTCAGGTAAAGGATGACTCGCCCGCTCGATCTGAGGCGGCTCTACACAAGCGCACAGTCCGAGCAAAGCGAACAATGCCAGTAAAAGCGGGGCAGTCTTATTTTTAGAGCGTAACACGATATAATCGCCTACGAAACTAGCCGTGAGGCTTAGTTCAACGCTTTTCCGGCATTTTTCAGCGTAGTTTAAGGAATTTGAAACTTTTCAACTGCGCTCAACTATATACATTAAGACTTATTGTTATGAATATCGTATCCCCTACCCCTGATACATTCGCAGTAAAAGATGCTTGGAAACCTTTACCTATGGGCTTTTGGGACATGGGTACTGCCCAGCATTTCCTTCGGCGAGTCGGTTTTTCCGCGACCCCAGAAGCGGTGACTTCCGTCCTGCGCAGTTCACCAGGTGCCTATATCGAAACGGCCTACAGAGCAGGTGCTGTGTTGCCCCGATCTGAGGACTTGAAGACATTCACGGACGAAGCGCCTGCACGCTATAATAACATGTATAGAGTCAAAGATGCAGAGGAAAAGCGCAAACTGCGCCAAGAACTTCAACGGGAGGAAAACGAACTTTTTCGCAGTTTCGCGATGGATTGGTTTCACTATGCGCGCGAGCCTGAAAATAGCGCCCGCGAAAAGCTCGTTATGTTTTTACAAGATATCTTTGTCGTGGAGCAGCAAAAGATTAAAGATCCTCAACAGCTCTACGCCATGCAGCAAATGCTTCGCGATGGCACGACGCTTAGCTACCCCGAGCTATGTAAGCGCGTCAGTCGCGAGCCAGCCATGATACGCTACCTAGACCTCGACAAAAATACTGCCCATAAGCCAAACGAAAATTTCGCTCGGGAGCTCTTTGAACTCTTCATACTCGGAGAGGGTAACTACACCGAAGATGACATTAAAGAAGCCTCGCGTGCCTTTACAGGCTACCGCGTAATGAGGCGCTACAAATATTACCAAGCGAAAAAGCTCCAAGATAAGACCGACAAAACCGTCTTCGGTGAGACGGGCAATTGGAATGGCGATGACGTGATCGACCTGACCTTCAAACGGCCCGCCGCAAGGACTTTTCTAATCCGCGAGTTGGTAAAGTTTTACCTGACCGAAGAAGCCGTCGACGAGGCCTACATTGAAGCACTTGGTGAGCAGTGGGCAAATCACCAGTTTAGCCTACCCTACCTAACAAAGACCTTCTTTGAAAGCCGCCTCTTTTTCCATCCTGCCTATCGTGGTAACATGGTCAAAAGCCCCGTTCATTTTCATATCGGTCTTTGTCAAGACCTCCGCCTAGATGTCGCGCCCTTTCAATCCCGCGTGCTCCGCGGCATGGCTACCATGGGGCAAGCTTTTTACAACCCACCCAACGTCCGCGGTTGGCTCTACGGCGAGTACTGGATCAACTCTACCACAATCAGTGCGCGCCGCCAGCTAGTCGACTACCTCTTTGCAAACCTTAATGAGAAGAGACTCAATGGTAACGAAAAGCGCGCCCTCTCCGCAGCCCGCGAGGCAGGGCGAGGCAACTTCCTCGTCACCAACGAGCGCCTCAAACAAGTCCTCAGCCTTGCCTCCGACGATCTAGCAAAACACTTTACAACCTATTTTATCACTGAGCCCTCCCGCGCCAATTACTCGAAGTCTCTCAAAAAAATTATCGGCGACACCGCCAGCGATGGCGCCGCCAGGCGCGTCCGTTCTGCCATCATCGCTCTCCTCCAATCGCCCGCCTACAATCTGAGCTAGCGCAAAGGATTTCTAGTTCCTATACTCATTACCCACTAATCTCTACTTCATGCAAAACCTCCCCTTAACTCGTCGTGAATTTGTCCGCGGTGCCGGTGGCCTAGGCTTCCTAGCCTTTAGTGGTGTCGCACCAGCCTTTCTTGCTCGCAGTGCCATGGCGCAGACTCCCGCCCCGGAGCGTGACCGCAGCATTCTCGTCATCGTGCAACTCGCAGGTGGCAACGATGGGCTCAACACTGTGATACCTTTTACTGACGACCGTTACTACAATCTGCGCCCAACGCTCGGCCTAAAAAACAATCTACTCGAGCTCAACGACGACCTCGCTCTCCACCCCGCTTGCCAGCCGCTCCATGAGCTCTACGGCGAGGGCAAACTATCCATCGTTCAAAACGTAGGCTACCCCAACCCTAACCGTAGCCACTTTCGTTCAACCGAGATCTGGGAAACTGGGAGTGATTCTGATACCTTTCAACGTGAGGGCTGGCTCGGTCGCTACTTTGACAACGACTGCTCAGGAAGTCCCGAAGCAGAGAGTGTCGACGCCGATCCCGCCGCAATCCACGTAGGCGACATGATCCCCCAGACCTACCTCTCCCTGGACTCGCATTCGCTCTTCGGCATGAAGCCC
This sequence comes from Puniceicoccaceae bacterium, assembly GCA_003331195.1. Classification (GTDB taxonomy): domain Bacteria; phylum Verrucomicrobiota; class Verrucomicrobiia; order Opitutales; family Coraliomargaritaceae; genus Thalassobacterium. The sequence continues at coordinate 13,496 of QOOZ01000022.1, forward strand.
TATGGTAAGTTCGACCGCGGCCAAGACCCCGCCGACCTCGCCTATGAAAAGCTACTCCAAGCCGATCACATCGAAGGCAATGCTAGCTATCTCCAGCACACTATGATGAATACACTCGTTACCGAGCGACGCGTGGAAAAAATCATCGGCAGATACAAACCACAGGCCTCCTACCCTGGAACTAAGCTTGCCCAATCGCTCAAACGGGTCGCCGCCCTCATTCACGCCGACATGGAGACCCGTGTTTACTTCGTTTCCCAAGGCGGCTATGATACCCATGCCAACCAATTAAACAACCATCAGCGCCTCCTGACCGAGCTCTCCACCAGCATGAGCGCCTTCCAAAAAGACCTCACCGCACACAATAAGGACGACCAAGTCATGACTATGACCTTCTCTGAGTTCGGCCGACGCCCCGCTGAAAACGGCAGCGGCGGCACCGACCATGGTACTGCCGCCCCCCTCTTTGTAATGGGTTCACAAGTCAAAGGTGGCCTCCTCGGTCAGACTCCCGAACTCGTGACCGACGCCACAAAAGACCTCACATACTCGACGGACTTCCGAGGCGTCTACAGCAGCGTCCTCGACAAATGGCTGGAAGCCGACTCCAGCAAAATTCTCGGTGATAAATACGAGCACGTCCCCTTTGTGTAGCGTAAGAAGGCAGAAAAGTATGCGATCTGACTCGTCACCTCATTGCATTGAGGAGCTGAGCCAAATAAAACGCATAGCGAGCTAGGGTGTGTTTACGGCCCTAACGAGTTTGCTTACAGCGACTTTCGCCCAAACCGTAGCCAATGAATCACAAACACCAACACAGCAGTAAACGCGAAGTACAAAGGGAAGAACTGCAGTGATTCGACAAATACCGAATGCTGCGCGACTTCGCCCGCGGCTGAATTTCCAGCCTCCGTTTTGATCCATACAATCAAACCAGAATACATGATCGAGACCGCTCCATAGCTCAAATTGGTCGAGAGCCCGCGGAAGCTTAGCACCGTCGCCCGTTGCTCGGACGGTGCGGCCTCGTTCAAATAACGGCTCACAAAAAATCCCATCAACTGGATTGACGCATAAAGTAAAACCGCAGGCAAAATACCCCAAACCGGAATCGCCAAACCTAAGCCCGTCAACCCAAGCATGACTGCGCCCACCGTGAGTAAAAAGTTTTTCACTGGTGTGCTCTTCTTCGTAAGTAGCCGAGCAATACGCGGCACAAAAAGCCCCATCAGTGCCATACCCGAACCAATCAATCCATAACTCGCAATCGGCAGTTCAATGACACTCCAATACTCACTCGCCAGAGTGAGGAACTGCCGCACGACGCTATCAATCGCCATCGCTGCTAGGATAATGGCAAAGGGCAAAGGAGTCGCCCAAATCCAACGCGCAGCAGCGCCAGTTAGTCGCCAGCTATTAGCCAAGGTCTCGCGCACGTCTCGGCCTTTCTCGGCGGGTGGCTCCTTCATCCGTAGCGCCACACAAAATACAACGATACCCGAAAAGAAAGTCAGTAAAATCGGTAGTTTGATCAACTGTGTTTGTTCGACCATGAAAGAGATACCAAAGAACTGAAAGACCGCGTTTATCATCTGTGGATCATAAACCGCCGCACCAATCATCAAGGCAAAAAAGAAAGCCAAGGATGTGTCGCGCTGGACCCTTTCCAGCACTTTACCCCATTCACCCTCGAGGCCTGCAGCTTTGAGTGAATCATAAGCCAGCGCCTCATCCGCCCCACTTACCGCTGCTTCAGCCGCGCCGCTAAGTAAGCGATTAAATGCAAAAAGCACAAAGAGCCAAGTCCCAGCACCAATCGGCGCCACCAGAAGCACTCCCATTTCAAGGAGCATGCAAACAGCGCCAAATATCAGTAGCTTGCGCCGACCAATGGTATCGGCTAGCGCACCCGAGGGAATCTCCAAAGCAACAATCGTTACAGCCCAAAGTGCATTGAGCATCCCAAACTGCCCAAGTGTGAGCCCGTAATCTAGAAACAACAGTGCATATACCGGATAGTAAAACCGCGCTGAAAAGAATGCGCGGAAGAGCGTAAAGTTGCGTACATTGCGCCTTGCTGTGGTTTCTAGGTCTGCGGAGGACATATTAGTGTTAAGAAGTCAGAAAGCAGAAGAAAGGATTAAGCAACCCCCATCCCCGATCGGTGCTTACCTTAGCGTAAACTTTTAAAAAATCCTTCGCGAACCACTTCTCAGCGCAGAAGCTTGAGGCTACAATTGTAAAAGCACTTGCCCCATTAACGGCAATAACGGAGGATCGTGGGGACGCTTCCAATTTTAATCCTTCCCATCTTTAAACTCTCCACCCGATAATGAGCGAATTCAAGACTGTCCAAGAACTTAAACAACTCGATCCTGCCATCGCGGCGCCCTTCCGCAGTATCTTCATTCTACGTCGTAAGACAGTTAAAACAGCCAAGAATGGCAATCCCTTCCTCAGTGTCGAACTCGGCGACGCGGGCGGCAGTTTTACCGCCAACGCCTTTGGCGATTCGGCCGTTTTCACTTCACTCGAAAATGTAGCCGAAGGCTCAATGATACGCCTATCTGGTAAAACTGAGTATTACCAAGACCGCTTCTCTCCACGTCTCCAAGCGGCCGAAGAAGTGGCGGCGGACGACGAGGAAGCGCAAAGCATGCTTAGCCAGTTAGTAGAGGTTCCGCCCGAGTCTGAAGACGAACTCTGGGCGCACATTGAAGAAGCGATCGCCGCAATTGATCACCTGCAGTTGCGCGAAACTGTGCAGCGCGTAATGGACGAAATGGGCGCACATTTTCGTATCAGCTCGGCAGCGATCAGCATGCACCATGCCTACCGCCACGGTTTACTAGAGCACACCACGCACATGGTGCGTGCAGCTCGCGCCCTGCTACCACTCTATCCGCAGGTCGATGCCGACCTAGCCATTGCAGGCATCATTTTACACGACATTGGTAAACTGGAAGAATACATCGGTGAATTTGCAGCTAAAGTGAGCCGTATAGGTACGCTCCAGGGTCACGTCGTACTTGGCTTCCGCACTGCGCGTAAAGCAGCTATCCAGAGCAAGCTCAACGCCGACCTCACAGAGCGCTTAGAGCACGTCATTCTTAGTCACCAAGGTGAAAAGGAATGGGGCGCCGCCGCTATGGCCGCGACTCCTGAGGCTGTCTTTGTTTCCATGATCGACAACCTCGATGCCAAAATGGGCATGGTACAACGCGTCTTGAGAAACTCCCCCGAAGGCGAAGAATTTTCCGAATATCTGATGGGCTTGAAAACCCGCGTCTTACTCACACCGCCAGATAAAAGTTAGGGAGTCCCTGTGTGATGTTGACCAATCAAAAAATCAAAGCAGCACTCGTTGAATTAGAAGAGTCTGAAAAAATACAGCTGATTTCTGAGGTAAAAGACCCCGACTTTAGCGGACAGATCAATTCGGTTGGCGTGGAGCGGGCAGAAAAATTGTTAAAGCTAGCGACTTGTTTTTCGGTCGCGCCTATCTCCTGCTTCTATGTTGGAGCCATCGCAGTTGGAAAATCAGGCAAACTCTACCTCGGGGCGAATATGGAGTTTCAGGGTGTGCCACTCAGCGCAAGCCTGCACGCCGAGCAGTCGGCCATCCTAAATGCGTGGATGCACGAAGAGCGTGAGGTCGTCGCACTGCACGTCTCGGAGACACCTTGCGGCCACTGTCGCCAGTTTATGCGAGAGCTATCAAATCTATCGAATCTTAAGATACATTGCAAGGGTCAGACCTTCCAAATCGAAGATCTGCTACCCGGAGCCTTCGGTGAAAATCGTAAAAAAGGCCACGGATTGCTCGACAGCACGATCACCAACTTAGAATCCGTTAAAACAAATCCACACACCCGATCGCAAGTTGCGATCAATGCCGCACAGCGTAGTTATGCACCCTACAGTCAATCGCCAGAAGGCTTCGTCGCTCAGTGCCTAGATGGACATTTCTTCTCTGGTCGAGTAGCCGAGAGTATCGCTTTCAATCCAAGCGTTTCTGGGGTCGTTGTCGCGCTCAACCAGCGGAACCTATCGTCCAGTCGAAGTGTCGCCATCACCGCTTGCACACAGGCGAAGCTAGCAACTGCTCTGAGCAGTCCCCTAGCCCAGGCCAAGGCTATAATAAAGCATATTTCTGAAGCATCGGTCGATGAAGTACAGATGGAAGTGCGTTCGTCTTAGTCTAACTGCGAGACAGCCCAATCAGCCGGCACAAACTCTTCGCCGATCTTCTTTTTGCCATGTGGTTGACCATCGTCCCTTAGACCTACAAAAAATACTACGCATGTGGCGGTAAGATTAAGAAATTAAAGATGTGCTTGTATAATTTTATTAAAATCTAAGATTTATTAGGCTATTATAAAACCATTGAGATGTTAACCCAAACAAGGCTGAAAGCGGTTCCGCTTGCCATTATTTAAATTATTAAAAATACACAAGATGGGCATGATAACTGCGTGTCTCCTAAGACATAATTTCAAAACTGAATCTGAAAACAACTACCTACACAATGGACTTCACCACACAGCTAGGACTCGATCCAAAAACTGCGGCTTACGCCCACGATGAAGATTCGCTCCTCGAATACGTCAATTTGAAGTTAACCTCGATCGGCCAACCTACTTTCGATGGAGTTGGGGACTCCAGTTTCACTAGTTTGAGCAAGACACTACTCGCTAGCTATCAGGAAAAATCACGCCTCCTCGCAGACTACCTTCCTCCCTGCGATCAGCGAGTGCAAAGCTTCCTCGCGGATTATTTTGGTGATCTCGACTCAAGCGAAATGCCTTATCTGCCAAATAATACGCTCATTCTCGACCGCCATGGCGTGGCACGCACCCTCTCGCTCCCCGCCAGAGGCGACCACTTCTCTTCCGAGATCATAGACTCTTACCGCATCCAACAAGGCGTGCTTCATAACCCAAAGAGCGACCGTCGCACGACCAAGGGCGTCTTTCACGTCACCGAAGGTGGGCTTCCGATCCCCAATGATAAAAAAGCCGTTCCAAAACTAGCCGCCGCGCGCCTCTTCGCCAAAGCCCTCAAAACAGCGCCCGATTCCCTAACGACACTGCCCTTCCTCGCCAACCTAGAAGAAAAAGCCCGCGCTTGGGTCTCGCTTCTTCTACGTCCAGTCGTCGTACCCGAAGTCGATGGATTCACCAAGGAAAAGACCCTCGAAGTCCGCTTCTTCGCGCCGGGCAACCTAGTTAGCAATCTCGACTTCGTCGAATCCATCTTCGGCAACGGCGGCGACCCTTTCATCGGCGAAAACGACGCCGCCCTCGATCCCGCTCATTGGACAGGTCACAGCGGTTGCGTCATTCTCGCACCTCACCTTATGGGAACTACCAAGGTCGAGCTCGGCCTGCCCAACATTAAAGATGCCACCGAACGCCAAAAGCGTGACGGTATGTGTTGGGAAAAGGAAGATGAACTCTACAACGACGGCGGTGCCTTCAAAATCACTTGCCGTGATGCCCGAGGCGTCGTCGTCACGGCGATCGCGGATAACTACTTCGGCTACTGCAAAAAAGAGGTCAAAACACAAATTGGTTTCTCCGCTAACCTTCACGGCCTCGCCGAAGAAGAACACGCAGGGGGCACCCTTGCCTTCACTGGATACGATCTGGGGGAAGATTTCCAGCTCAGTCATTACTACCCAGAAGTCGACCAGACATTCGACGGCGTCGTCGCCCGCTACATCGACCGCATCAATGTGAAGCCTGAAGGCTATGCAGTAGATAAGAACTTCAGTAATATCATCTACCTGCCAGAGGATGCCCGTATCGACCTCAATTCTCAGCGCATTACTTGGTCGAAGGTAGGGCAGGCACAAGAGATCAAACTTCTGCCTTACAACACCTATGTGCTGCCTTCTGGCTACAAAGTTGAGATGATGAAGCCTGCCGAAGGTCGCCGCTGGCGCCTCGTCGGCTACACTGCAGAGAGCCGCGTTTGCCATAAACCTTGCACCGTCTCTGGTGGCGGTAAATCCGAAATTTCAAAGCCAATCACCGATGCTATTATCTCGGGTCCCGTCTTTGTCAAAGACTTCGAAAAGGACTTCGACCTCGCCGAAGAGATCATCAATAAAGAATATGGCCAACGCTTCCTAGATAAGAAAAAGAATACCACTACCGGTCGACAATTACTCAGTAACGACCGCTCTCTCGGCTCTGTAATTAAACTCCTCACTCCATCCAAGGGTGAATACACGGAGGATTATAATGTTTGGCTTAAATCCATTCCTCAACACGTCAAAGAGCTGGTCCTTATTATTAAGCGCTACTACAAAAATGATTGGGGTAGTGACTGGCGTAAGCGTTTCAGCGTCGACCTAATCAACGGCATACCAGGGAACTTCCTTCGCTACCGCGAGCAGCAAATGCTCACCCACTATTTGCGTATCGGCTACACTAGTAAGGGCTCTTGGCGTACTTTCGGACTGCGCAAGGACTTCACCCCCGCCGCCAAGATCTCTCTCGAAGACGATATCACCGCCTCCACTGTTGCACCCAGTGCGCAGCTCCACAGTCTACCCCCCGCTTGGTCGCTGCCCTCCGCGAAGTTCGTGCACAACTGCGAGTATCGCTTCTTCCAGCGCCCCGACGACGCTGTCATCCGAGGCTATGACCATGCAGCTGAGGCCGACCTTAGTTCCTTTGGCAGCTTCCTTAGTAACTACGAGCCACTCGATCGCGAGTTTGCTAAAAACGAAACCGAAGATGCCATCCGCTTCACCCAATATACCGACCCGATGCGCAAGATGGTAGTGGATTTCGACAAAGCCAACTCGCCCGACTACTACTCGACCAGTGCCTACCCTCGCATCGTCGATGGTAAGCCAACCAAGAACCCGCGCTACCTCCAAGTCCGCCCTGACTTAAAAGACCCTCGCGCCCTTTACCTCGCCGATTTAAGTTCACGCCTCTACCGACGCCAGGATTCCGCCTCGCCACTACTCCGTCCCGTCACTTCGATTCTTCCTGGCCGTCGTAACAACCCAGCCGAGCCCGAGGCAGGCGTTAAACCGCTCTGCGTGTTCAACCCAATCCACCATATGGAACTCCCTGAGCTCTTTATGGAGTACACCGCCAGCATCACAGGCAAATCGCCCTCCACCACAGGTGCCGGGTCCGAAGGTGCGCTCACCAAGGCACCCTTCAATGCCCTTCCTCCGATCTACGATCTAAATAATGCACTAGTCTCCTACCTTGTCACCGAGCAGCCTGCCTTCATTACAGCCGCAGGCTACGTAGGCCCCAATTATCGCGTCGATCACGACATCAGCCTCCTCGTCCCCGAGATCTGGTGTCGTCTCAAGCCTGAGGAGACCGATCCAAAGTGGATGCTAGAGCACGGCTACCTAGAAAAAGTCGAAGACTTCGAGCACAAGGGCGAAATAGTGTTAGCTAGCCGAATTGGCTACCGTATCACCGGGAAATTTGCCCGCATCTTCTTCGGCCGCGTATTCAATAATCCGACCTCTGTCCTCGACGAAGCGATGCTCAAACCCGAACTGCAATGCATGGATACTTTCGTCGAAGGTATGAACACCATTGTGGCCGCGCACAAGCAGTCAGCAGAGCACTATTTCGCCGACGGCTCAATCGAAGACGCCTGCCCTCCGCTCAAAGCCCTGCTCCATATCATGAAAGACGGACACTTCGAGGGCGAAGGTCTCGACTCACTCAAAGTACGTGACCTCTTCACCCGTGAATCCATGCTAGCCAGCGATTGGTATGCCGAGCGCCTTCAAAGCCAGCAGACCCACGACATTGCTATGTGGAAGACCAACGTGCAATACTTGGAAAACTACCTCCAACGCCAGACCCACAGCGGCGTAGCCAAGCGTCTCGACATCGAGTCGCGACTTACTGCGTCAAAGGAAACCCTGGATACCGTCAGCTCAAAGAAATACCTCAAAGCCCTCGTTGGTACCCTTGGTCGCCAGCCTATCGAGGAATATGTGAAATAGGCAAAATTCAAAAAAGTTCTGAATTAACCATTGAGCAACAGCTTTAAACGGTTGCCTCCACTCAACACAATCGTTTATAAAGTGTATCCCAATTTTCACAATAACATAAACGATAGATTACCATGGCCTTCACACCTAGCAAAGATCAGAGACGTCGCGATCGCGAACAAAGGAAGAGAGATAAACGTTTAGCTCGCGAAAATGCGAGGATCGAAAAGCTTGAGGCTGAAAGAGCCGAGACAAAGGCGGCTGAAGAAGCTGCTGCCTTGGAAGCCTTCTATAAAACTCCTGAAGGCATCCTAGCGAAAGAAGAAGCTGAATTTGAGGCTGAACTAGCCGCAGAGGCCGAAGAAGCCGCAAAAAATAAATAGAATTCAAAGGGTAAGTTATGACCCTTTTACCGATTTTAGTGGAGTCTTCGAACACCAACCGTCCTGGTCGCTTAACTACGAGATTGATCGGAGAATTCTAACAAGATGCCTACACCGAATCAGGAGAACTTCAAATATTATAAGAAAGCTGAAAGCAAGGCACTCGAAATCCTTGCGGAAATGAAGGCAGCCACGCCTAAGAAAATGGATATTGAACTCGCGCTTCTAGTCGCGATTTTTGAATTGCACAAAGACGAGATGCCCGCTGAAGCGATTAGCAAAATCGTGCTTGGCCACCTTGAAACAGTTGAACCTTATTACACCTCACAAGCGCCGTAGTAAATTATGTCACGATCAAGCGACTCGGGGAAAGCTAAATTAATAAGCCACACATGCCTGCAAGCGGTGAAGTAAGTTCAGAACTCGAAAAAAGTGCTGCCGCGCTTGGATTGACGAGCTTTAAACGTCACATCTTTTTGTGCGCTGATCCAGCAAAGCCAAAATGTTGCGCGAAGGAAGATAGCCTCGCGTCGTGGAACTATTTAAAGCAACGCTTGCAGGAGCTAAACCTCAATGGGCCTGACGCGCTCGTCTATCGCTCCAAGGTGAATTGCCTTCAAGTATGTACGCGAGGACCCATCGCAGTGGTGTATCCTGAAGGCGTTTGGTATCACTCCTGCACCCCAGAGGTATTGGAGCAAATTATACAAAAGCACCTCATCGGAGGCCAACCGATAGAAAAATACAGCTTCGCTCAGAACACTTTGGATTGATCATGAAATAAGAAGCGCAAGCGCCCCACTCATTCTATTTCAACTTTCAGAGAGGTTTGAGCCTAACAGATCTTCTTTGATTAACTGCGGCTCTATTCATAGCGCAGCGCGTCGATGGGATCGAGGCGAGAGGCGCGCATCGCTGGGTAAATACCCGAGGCTAATCCGATCAGGCTACTAAATAAGAAACCGTAGAACATAGCCGTGACAGGCATGTTGCTAATATTCTCACCTTGCGGGATGAGGTCTTGCGCGAGAGTAAGTAGGCCAACACTTGCAACTAGTCCAAAGAGACCCCCCAGTACACTGATGACAACCGCTTCAGCGAGGAACTGAATGAAGATATCGTGACCGCGCGCACCGATGGCTTTTCGCACGCCGATTTCTCGTATGCGCTCGCTAACGGAGGCGAGCATGACATTCATAATACCAATGCCGCCAACGATCAGTGAGATACCGGCGATACCGCCAAGCGAATAGATAAAAGAATTTTCTAGTTTTTTGAGTTCTTCCATTTGCTCATCCTGTGTCCGTATTTCAAAATCTTGAATACCACGGTGAGTCTGTGTAAGCGTATTGTTGATCTGGCTCATGAGATCTGGCATGGCCTCTACGCTACTGGCTAGGATCTCGATGCGATTCACCCCGTCATCTCCTTTATAACGTGACATAGCCGTAGTCGCAGGAATGTAGTTCATGCGATCTTCATAGTTCCAACCGCGACGACTACGACCAAAGCCTCTACTGGCTGTGGGCTCAAATTGCCCTATGATAGTATAGACCTGGCCACGGACGCGCAACTGCTGGCCGACAACATTTTCTATATTCCTAAATAGATCACCAGCTATATAAGAACCGACGACAATCACTGGGGACTTTGCATCAATGTCGGAATCTGCGATGAAGCGACCATAATCAAGCTTACGGTTTTTAATACCTGCTAAGTCTGGAGTCACCCCGTGAAGCATCGCCCTTTCTCGACGACCGTTAGCAATGAAACTTTCCCAACCCATATCGACGATAGGTGTGACATAATCTGCAAGTGGAATAGCCTTTTCAATGGCTACGATATCACGCCAAGTCATGCCTGGCGAGATGCCTGCGATGTGTTGCTGGGATTCGGGTGCTTCACGCGGATACACTTCGAGACGAAGGACACCTCCGCTCCGCTCGAAGGAGGCACGCATGTTACCAAGCATTCCTTGCACTATACCGACCATGGCAACAAGCGCTGCTACGCCGAGGACGATACCACTCATAGAAAGTAGAGTGCGCACCTTATTCGACCAAACTTCACGCAGTCCGTTAGTTGCACCTGCGAAGATATCAACTATTAGATTCATTTAAAGCATCCTTTCTCTACAAGAATTTCGCGGAAAGAGGAGCTACTAGAGCGCTCTTCTCTTACGAGACTGTGCGATCGAAAGGAGTGACTTATTTCGCTACACGATAAAGTAGTCAATTCCATCTCCATTATCGACCGTCGTCCTCCACAATTTTGCCGTCTTGCATACGGATGCGGCGTTGAGCGTATTGAGCAACTACGTCGTCATGCGTGACAAGTGCTAGAGTGATCCCCTCGTCAAGCAAGGAGCCGAACAGATCCATGATACGACCTCTATTTTTTGTATCGAGATTACCCGTCGGTTCGTCAGCAAGAATTAGCCGCGGTTTGTTCACTAAGGAACGAGCGATGGCAACGCGTTGACGCTCGCCACCAGAGAGTTGACTCGGGCGATGACTGGCTCGGTGTTCCATTCCGACGCGTTTAAGCACAGAGTATCCAAGCTCCTTTTTGTTAATGGAATTCTGACGTCCATAAATCAAAGGCAGCAGAACATTATCCAAAACGGAAAGTTTCGGTAATAAGTTATAAGATTGAAAAACGAAACCGATACGCGTGGAACGAAGCCGTGCGCGAACGCCTCGTCCGATATTGGAAACGTCCTCTCCCTCAAAGGACATCTGACCAGAGGTCGGGCTGTCCATGAAGCCGAGTGTGTGCATAAGGGTCGACTTCCCTGAGCCGGAGGTACCGATGACCGCGATGAATTCACCATCCTGAATCTGAAGGTCAAGCCCGTCGATGGCATGCACGAACTCGCTACCTACTTGGTAAGTGCGGCGAATATCCTGTAGTTCAAAGACAGTGCGAGAATCACTCATCGTCATTTCGAAACTCGGGCGGTCGACTAAGCGCGATGACATCTTTGGCATTAAGGCCGTTTTTGATCTCTACATGCTGCAGATCGTTAATACCAACTTCGACTTTCTGTTTTTCCCAGCCCGTGGCAGTTTTTAAATAAACATGGCTACTCTGTTCTTCAGTAAAAACTCCTGAGATCAAAACACTGACTACACCTTCGACCGAGGCGATCGGCACCTCGACAGTGGCGCTAATACCTGGGCGTACACGATTGTCTGAAACCTCGAAGACGACTTCGATGGGAAAAACGCGAACATTACCATCACGCCGCGCTGAGGGGGCAATCACGTCTATGCGGCCTTCGACCTCGAAATCGGGTATGGCGTCGAAGCGTAGATAGGCAGACTGACCAACAAAAAGCCGCTCGACATCGACTTCGTTGATTTTTGCCTCCATATAGAGCTCGCTGAGTTGCGCAATCGTGAGAAGATCTGTGCCGTTGGAAACGGAAGTCGCTCCGGAGATGACTTGCCCATCTGTCACATTGATTAATGTAAGAATACCCTCGTGTGGCGCAGTTATAACAGTTTTCGAGAGATCCTCTTCGGCATCTTCAAGACGGGCTTGAGCGATCTCAAGGTTGAGTTCGGAAAGTTTAAAATCGGTCTTGGCGTCCAGGAATTCTTTTTCGCCAACAAATTTTTTAGTGTGAAGTTCTTTCAGTCGATCGTAATTACGCTTCGAGCGTTCGAGGCGGAGACGATCAGCTTCGAAACTACGTTCGGCTTCACGTACTCGCGTTTGAAGGCTGATACGATCTAGCTCTACAAGTACTTCACCCCGCTGAACAGAGTCGCCCTCTTCGACCAAAATGCGGGTGATACGACCACTTATCTCGGACTTCACGATCGAACTAAGAAGAGGTAACACCTCCCCCGTGGCGGGGACAACGGATTTAAGATCACGAAGCGAAGCGATGTCTGTTTGAACCACACCTGACTCTCTAGCCTTATCCTCGGGGACGACTTGAATCAAGCCGTAGATGCCCGCAACTATCAGGACTGAAACAAAAATAATTATGGTGGCACGTTTCATGGTATTTATTTGGCAGATACTGAATCGAGATCGACAGTCGGCGCGGTCAATTGTGTGTAGGGTTCGACGGCATTCCAATCAAGACCGTTGCGGGCGAGTAATGTGCCATCGACACGGCTGAGTCGAACTGTGGCACGGAGTGTTTCTATAATTGATTGTAGGTAATTGCTCTTCGAACGGTCGTAGTCACGCTGCGCTTCGAGTAAACTGCGATAAGGTACGAGGCCAGAGCCATAGCGAGCACGTTCTTGCTCGAAGGCTTCTTCGTTGAGTACAACTGAGGCACGAGTGACTTCAATACGTTTAAAACCTGCGCTGGCGGAGCGCCAAGCCTTACGAGCCGCAAGCGCCTTTTCCTGCTTAATGTTATAGAGCTGGAGAGTCGCTGACTCCAGGCTCCGCTCGGCTTGACGAGCGCGGGCCCGGGCATCACGGAAACCCCAAGGCATACGTACTTCAAGGCCGAGTGTCCAATCATGACCATCGGCATTGTAGGCGCCACGGTAAGCGGTATTGCCATCTTGATCGCGGCCGAGATAAGTGACACCAGCAGTTAAATCGAGATTAGGACGCGTCTTATCTTGGGCGAGGATACGATTAATCCGTTCCACTTCAACTCGGCGCTCCTGCACCTTGGCATCGACGCCACTCAGTACGGTGTCCTTGACTACTTCGCCAATAGGACGCAACGGCTCCATCCTATCCGGCAAACTCGTGACGAGGATATCGCCACTAATCGTTTGCATGAAATCGGTCTGTCCCATGGCGTGCCGAAGCACATCTCGGGCGTCTTCAATCGCGCGGTCGGCTTGAATAATGGCTTCTTGCTGGTTGAGAAATTCAGCCTCAGCCTGTAGCACTTCGAGTGAGGTGACAAGGCCAAGACGTTCGCGCTCGCCGTTCTCTTCGAGAAGATTTTCCGCAAGAGCGAGACTTGAAGCGATCAAGGCCTTATCGGCGCGAGTGTAGGCGAGATTCCAATAAGCGATCTCGGTATTAAGTACAAGATCGAGCACCTCAGAGCGCAGCTCAAAGAGGGAGCGCTCGGCAGTGACTTTAGCGCGGGCTAATGGGGCGAGGTTGACGGTCGACCAAGCGTCCTTCAATAGTGGCTGGCGAATTACTAGACCCACATCGCTGCCGTAGTCCGGATTACGTGCGGCGTTATTATTAGAATAGCTTCGGGTAGTAGAAGAATCTAAGGTAAGGGTCGCACCAGTTGAAAAACGCCTATCTATGCCCGCTCGGGCGCGACGGTTATCGCTTTCGGGTATAACATCATCATCTAATGCACTACTTCGAGCCGCAGATTTCCGTTCTTGTAGAGAAGTGCTAGCAAAGAGCGATGGGTCGAACCGAGCTTCTTCGATCGCAACCGAATCAAGTGCATTGACAGGTGCGTAAGTAGCAATTCTTAAATCCAGATTATGCTCAAGCGCCGACGCGATAGCTGCGCGCAGAGGCAATTCTGCATCCTCGGCAGACAGAATCCCTGTGATAATAAACAAGGCCAGTAAAGATTTGTAGAGGCGATCAAGCATGAGCGTATTTGGTGTAAGAAGCCAGAACGCGACAAAAGTTCAAACAAATGTTCTAAGTAGAGCGTGAATCAACCATCAATTGTGACCAATCGATTGATTTAGGGGTTAAAACCATGCCGCTTGGTCAAGAGTGGACCTTTCAAGCTTGGCATCCAAGCCAATGGTTTGCTTGGGAAGACCATGGTGAAAAATGTACTAATCGGAAAAGCCATTGGGCTTGGCCTGATGCCAGCGCCAAGCGGTCTCGATGATATCTTTGACTTCAGTGAATTTAATCTCCCATCCCAGCTCATTCTGCGCCTTACTAGAGTCGGCGTAGAGTGCGGGTGGATCTCCCGCGCGACGGCCATCTTCAATCACGGGCACTTCGAGGCCAGTCACGGCTTCGACTGCATCGATGATTTCGCGCACAGAGTTGGGGCGGCCTGTGCCAAGATTGTAGAAATGACTCGCTCCAGGAGTCTCTAGCTTTTCAAAAGCGGCAATGTGCGCACGCGAAAGATCGTCCACGTGCACATAATCACGCAAGCATGTGCCATCAGGCGTATCATAATCTGTGCCGAATATTTTGATATGGTCGCGACGACCGGTGGCCGCATCAATCACTAGCGGGATGAGGTGCGTCTCAGGTTGGTGGTCTTCACCAAGTGTGCCGTCTTCTGCTGCGCCAGCGGCATTAAAGTAACGAAACGCAGCAAAACTGAGGCCGTAAGCATGGGCAAAAGATTTGAGGCAATTTTCCACATCGAGCTTAGTCTGTCCATAGGGGTTGATCGGCGCTTGTGGAAGCGTCTCCACGATGGGAAGCGACTGCGGTTCACCATAAGTCGCGCAGGTTGAAGAGAAGACAAATTTTTTAACTCCTTTATCCAGCATTGTCTCTAGAAGGCGGAGCGTAGCGACAAAATTATTATTGTAGTATTTTCGAGGCTCCGTGACCGACTCACCGACATAGGCGAAGGCAGCGAAATGCATGACTAGCTCGATCGACTCTTCACGCAGGATTTGCCCCACGATTTCCTGGTTGCCCAAATCCGCATCATAAAAAGGTATTTCCGCGCTGACCGCGGATCGATGGCCGAATACCAGATTATCCAACACAACTGGGCGATGCCCCGCTGCGACGAGTTGACGCACACAATGGCTACCAATGTAACCTGCTCCTCCGACGACTAATACGTTCATATTTCAGAATATTGAGCTTAGCGATCCAGATTCCAATCACAAACGCAGCGATTGGTCAAAATTCCGAATCTGTCTTTTCCCAAAAGCAAAACTTTTCCACTATTGACAGTATCACTGCTTCACGTGGTATCCCTTACCGCTCACCCATGCACCAATCACGCATTGTCATAACAGGTGTCGGCCTGACCTCGCCCAACGGCAACTCACTTGAAGAATATCGTAAGAACCTTCTCGATGGGGTCGCTCGTATCCAAATGATTGACATGCGCTACATGGGGCCAAAAGGAGCCATCGGACAAGTGCCCGCAGGCGTTTGCGACTTCGATCCTAAAAAACACCAGACCCGCAAGGAACTTCGTGTCGGCACCCGCGCTGGCAGCATCGCGATCTTCGCAGCTCGCGAAGCGATCGCGAGCAGCGGACTCGACTTTGAAAATTATGACAAGAGCCGGATCGGCGTCTACGTAGGCACGACCGAACATGGGAATGTAGAAACGGAAAACGAGGTCTATAATATATCGAAGTTCGACTACGACACCAAGTTTTGGACGCACCATCACAACCCCCGCACCGTGGCCAACAACCCTGCGGGCGAAATCACAATTAATACCGGCATTACTGGCCCGCACTACACCATCGGTGCGGCCTGCGCTGCAGGTAACGCTGGGCTGATCCAAGCCCTACAAATGCTGCGCCTCGGTGAAGTCGACTTTGCTTTGGCTGGTGGCGTATCTGAAAGCATCCAGTCCTTCGGCATCTTCGCGGGCTTTAAAAGCCAAGGCGCGCTCGGCACTCATGAGTCCGATCCAAACAAAGTCAGCCGCCCCTTTGACAAGACTCGCAACGGTATCGTAGTCTCCGAAGGCGGCTGCATTTACACACTGGAGCGCCTCGAGGACGCGCAAGCTCGCGGCGCCAACATCTTGGCTGAAATCATTGGCTACCGCATAAATTCGGATGCCTCCGACTACGTCCTACCCAATCCCGAGCGTCAGGCCGAGTGTATGCACCAAGCTCTGGCCGTAGCAGGCATCGAGGCGGGCAAGGTCGATATCGTCAACACTCACGCAACCTCGACCCCGATGGGTGATATTCAGGAGATGAAAGCCATTGCTGAGGTCTTTGGCGATTGCCCAACTACCTACGTGAACAACACTAAGAGCTACATCGGTCACTGTATGGGTGCCGCTGGAGCCCTCGAGCTAGCAGGCAACCTGCCCTCTTTTCAGGATAACATCATCCACCCTACCATCAACGTCGAAGACCTCGACCCCGAGTGCGCCATTGCAAATCTCGTCATAAACGAGCCCCGCAAGGTTGACGCCGTCAAAGTTATCCTCAACAACTCTTTTGGTATGCTTGGAATCAACTCTGCTCTCATCCTAAAGAAATTTGAAGATTAGTCGCCCTTTTAAGTATCATTCATCATTTATCAGCCATCTTATGACCATGACCGAAGACCAAGTACAACAGATCGTAATCGACATTATCAACGAAATCGCGCCCGACGAAGACACCACTGGCTTAAAGCCTGAGGTGAATCTCCGCGACCAAATGGACCTCGATTCCATGGACTTCCTCGACATAGTAATGGAGCTACGAAAGCAACATGGGATCGAAGTCCCTGAAGAGGATTATCCCGAGCTCGCTTCACTCAAGAGCTGCTCGGACTACCTTACACCCAAGTTCAACGCTGAGTAAATTTTCGCGACTCAAATAGTATCACCAACGTAACACAGGCATCTAGTCTGTGTTTCGTTGTATATAGATGGCTACTCTGTCATTTCTGCCATCTCGGTAGTGACAACGTATTGCCCTCCATTCCATCACACTCTCTGATGCCAAGCTCCCTCGATCAGCAACACTATGAAACCGTCATCATCGGCGCCGGTATGGCTGGCCTCGCTGCGGGCATTCGCCTCGCACTTGCCGGTAAGAATGTCATCATCCTAGAGCGCCACAATGCCTCAGGTGGACTCAACTCTTTTTACAGTCAGGCAGGGCGTAAGTTCGATGTAGGTCTCCACGCCATGACCAATTATGTGCCCAAAGGCACCAAGGGCACCCCTCTGACCAAGCTGCTACGCCAACTTCGCATCCCTTACGATGCCCTCGACCTCAGCCCACAGAATTGTTCACGCATTCACTTCCCCGACTGCCAACTCGGCTTCAACAACGAATTCGCTTTTTTCGAAGCCGAAGTCGCCCGCGCCTTCCCCAAGCAAATCGACGGTTTCCTCGCCCTTGCCGAAGAAGTCCGCACCCTCGACGCCTTTAATCTCGGTTCTATGCCCTCCTCCGCCCGCACAGCCGTGCAGCGTCACATCTCCGATCCACTGCTGGAGGACATGATTTTTTGCCCCGTCATGTATTATGGTAGCGCGCAAGAGCACGATATGGACTATGGCCAATTCGCCATTATGTTTCGCTCTCTTTTTTTCGAAGGTTTCGCCCGACCACTCGACGGCGTGCGCGTGATTGTGAAACTTCTTCAAGATAAATATCGCAGCCTCGGCGGCATCCGCAAAATGAAATGTGGTATCCAAAAGATCCATACGAGCGGGGGTAGAGCCACCACCATCGAACTCGACAACGGCGCCTCGATCTCTGCAGACAAAATCATCTCCACAGCCGGGGCCGTTGAGACCGCCCGCCTCTGCACTGATCAACTCGTCGACGCCGAATCCGACAACATCGGCCAACTCAGCTTCACCGAAACCATTACCGTGTTGGATAAACAACCCACCGAATTCGGTTGGGATGATACCATTATCTTTTTCAACACCGCTGAACGTTTTCGCTATGCTCGCGTCGAAGACGATCTCGTTGATCCAAGCAGCGGCGTCATTTGCTTTCCCAACAACTACCAATATGGCGAAGATCGCCAACTCAACGAAGGCTTTCTTCGCGTCACCGCCATGGCCAACCACGACAAATGGTGTGCTCTCAACGAGGATGACTATTTAGCACAGAAGTCCCACTGGTATGACGAATTACAAAAAGTTACTCTCGGCCTACTACCTAGGGCTAAAAAAAATCTAAATTTCGAAGATCACCGTCTAGCTAAAGACATGTTCACCCCCCGCACCGTCCGTAAATATACGGGTCACCTAAACGGCGCAATCTACGGTGCACCTAACAAAATCAAAGACGGCCGTACTCACCTAGAGAATCTCTACTTGGCTGGCACTGACCAAGGCTTCCTCGGCATCGTCGGCGCCATGCTCAGCGGCATCTCGATGGCCAATCTGCACGTGCTGCAGGGTGACTGACGCTTTACTCAATCAAGATCCTCTCATCAAGTATTGAACAAGCGATCTCCAAAGTCACCTAGCCCAGGGAGGATGTATTTTTGATCGTTAAGTTCCCGGTCAATTTTTCCTGCGAGGATGCTAACATCGGGGTGTGCCTCTTCGAAGGCGGCGATGCCTTCGGGGGCGGCGATGATACAGACCATGTTCACATTTTTAGCACCTTTAGCTTTGATCTGTTCGACGCACTGTGCAGCGGAACCGCCGGTGGCAAGCATGGGATCCAAGACGAATACCTGAGTGCTGGCGCTGAAGTTGGGCATCTTAGCGTAGTAGCACTTTGCTTCGGCCGTAGCTTCGTCACGCTCCATCCCTATGTAACCGACACTGGAACCAGGAATAATCCCCATGGCAGGATCGAGCATACCCAGACCCGCCCGAAGTATCGGAACAAAAACAACACCAGGGGAAAGCCTTGCTCCATCCGCAATCTCAAGTGGAGTTTGCACTTGTATAGGGTCTAAACTTAACTGCTTAGCTGCTTCGACCATGATCACTTCGGTGATGCCTTTACTGCATCTACGAAACTCAGAAGCTTGGGTTGAACGATCCCGAAGGATCGTCAAGTAGTGCTGGACAAGTGGATGGGTCGATAGATCAGTAGTCATGATGTAGATGGCTTATGTGTGTGAATTTAATGACTAAACACGCAAAAATGATAACAACAGAAACTATGAGAATACGTGATTTATAGCTTTCGTGCTTTTCGTAGTTAAAATAATTTTTAATTGAATTTAAGCAAGTTGCACCCCAGCGGCGAGCAAATCTGCAAACTGTGGCCGAACACGATCGGCAGTCTCAGTGACTTCTTCATGAGTCAGTTTAGTTTTAGAAATACCCGCCGCGGCGTTGGTGATACAGGAAATACCGATAACACGCATGCCAAACTTACGAGCGACGATGGCTTCGGGCACAGTGGACATGCCGACTGCATCCGCTCCAAGTATACCAAAGGCCTGCACCTCAGCGGGCGTTTCATAACTAGGACCTGTTGTGGCGAGATAGATGCCCTCTTTAAGATCGACTGAGTGAGCCTTCGCCCAGTCGCGGATCTTTGCACGAAGCTCGCCATCGTAGACCTCACTCATATCAGGAAATTGAACGCCCTCGCTCCCCTGCCATGCAATTAGGGGATTTGTTCCGAGTGCGTTGATGTGATCGCTAAGTAACATAAAGTTACCCGGCACGTAGTCTAGATTGATGCCACCTGCGGCATTAGTCACAATGAGTGTGTGGACGCCCATCTGATGCATCGTGTGAATAGGTAGGGTAATCTGAGCCATGGTGTAGCCTTCGTAGAAGTGAAAGCGACCTTGCATACAGATCACACGCTTACCTTCGATCGTGCCATAGACAAATTGGCCAACATGCCCCTCGACCGTAGAGACAGGGAAGCCTTCAATATCGCCGTAAGGCAAGCGGCCGACAACATCTATGCGGTCGTCAGCAAAAAAACCAAGGCCGGAGCCAAGAATGAGGCCGATCTCTGGTTTAAAATCTGTGAGCTCTTGTGGTAGTTTTGAGATTATCATAGTGTAATCTTTATTTTACTTTCATTATTTAAATCGGACAACAGGCACCGTGAAGCCTTCTCACATTGCAAGGAGACTTGGCCGCTTTGCCAAGACGGCGCGTTGATTGAACACTTAGTAACTCTCATAGCTAATTCGATCGATAATAAGCGAGCTCACAATTGGCTTTTTCGAGGAAAGTTTAATTGCTTTCTCAAGCCGAGCTTCTGCGGCCTCTAGCGGACCTCTACCCTGATAATGGATACGCGCAATCGCCTCATTGGGTTGGACGGCCTGGCCAACTTTTTTCAGGAGTTCGATCCCGACGGAGGGGTCGATGATCGAATCGGTGCTCACGCGTCCAGCACCAAGTATGCATGCGGCATCACCAAAGCTACGTGCGTCGAGGCCTTCAACATACATCGGCGAATCATTATTTAAGAAGATGTCCTTTGTCTTTTCTGTCCGCGGCAGGCAGTTATAATCATCAACAACAGTTCCATCACCCCCTTGTGCCTCGACGAGCGCGCGGAAGCCTTTAAGCGCTGTCCCTGAATCGATCGCACCCTTTAAAGCAGTCATTGCACCTTCTTGAGTCGATTCAATTCCGCCCAAAATGAGCATTTCAGCACAGAGAGCGTAAGTAACCTCCATTAAATCGGCAGGGCCCTTACCTTTTAGGCAATCGATCGACTCAATGACTTCAAGAGAGTTACCGATCATGCGGCCAAGAGGTTCATCCATGCGTGTCAAGATCGCGCTGGTGGGCTTGCCCATACGGGCGCTGATCGCCACTAGAGACTCTGCCAGTTGGCGCGCTTCGGCTTCGGTCCTCATAAATGCACCAAGTCCGCATTTCACGTCGAGCACGAGTGCATCAATGCCCTCGGCCATTTTTTTACTGAGGATACTACTACAAATTAGCGGGATGCTCTCAACTGTGCCGGTGACATCACGTAAAGCGTAGAGTTTACGATCAGCCGGAACGATGTCAGCGGACTGACCAATCATTGCTTGATGAAGCAAAGCAAGCTGTGCGCGATATTCGGCATCTGTCAGATCAGTACGGAATCCAGGGATGGCTTCGAGCTTATCCAGTGTGCCGCCCGTATGGCCAAGGCCACGACCACTCATCATCGGGACGCAGAGTCCGCAGGCCGCGACCAGGGGGGCAAGAATGAGCGAAACTTTATCACCCACCCCTCCAGTGGAATGCTTATCGACCTTTGGACGCGTAATTTCGGGCAAGTCGACGATCCGCCCTGAGCGCATCATCGCTTCAGTCAACCAACCCGTTTCGTCGGAAGTCATCCCATTGAGTAAAATGGCCATCAATAAAGCACTCGATTGGTAGTCCTTAAAATCTCCTGAAACGACCCCGGAAACAAATTGCTCCACTTCCGCCTGGCTTAAAGCCAGTCCATCGCGTTTATGGGCAATTATCTCTTGGGGCATAAGCTTCATAGTGACTAGTGTGCCTCCTCATGAGAGCTTGTCCAGACAGCTTCAAAAAATTGATTATATTTCCAGTTGCTTCTACGGCTACCTAATGTAAATTACATCCCACCCTGCGGTGTTCGAGACTTAACGGAGAATCTGTCCTTTACTCTTTAGCAACCGAGAGCTTGACCCACGTAGATAGCTGTCCTGCCGTCAACCGGAAGACAAAAATCTACGAGGAAAGCACTCACCTTAGACACAAAAGGCTAAGAACTCCCACTAATACGGCACAGGCGGGGCCTTTTTTTGTACGAGTGCACAGTGTGCAGTCCTGTATGCATACGGCTGCGACCTGCCTTAGACAAAAAGGCTTCGAATAAGAAACTACCACCAATGGTGACTGAAAGAAGCGTCTCGATGAATTAGCCTGCTGTATTCCATCAACTACATTCTTGACTTTCTGACTCAAAAACTAAAGATTAAGGTAATGGGTCAGATAAAAACCGCACAAAAAACTGCCATAAAGGGGCTTGATCTAGAGATCGCTTCAGCGACTGAGCGTGTGCGATGGGCTCATGAAACCTACGGCGACCAGCTCGTATTAACCACTAGTTTCGGTGTGCAAAGTGCCGTCATGCTCCACCTAGTTACGGCGCAAATACCTGAAATCCCCGTGATCTTCGTCGACACTGGCTACCTCTTTCCATCGACCTATACTTTTGCCGCGGAGCTAACAGAGCGTCTCAAGCTCAACCTCAAAACGTATACTCCACTGCAAACAGCCGCTCAGCAAGAAGCCCTCCACGGTAAGCTTTGGGAGCAAGGTATCGATGGGATCGAACGCTACAACCGAATCAACAAAGTCGAACCGATGAACCGAGCCGTGCAAACACTCGGAGCCACTGCTTGGCTCTCAGGCCTCCGTCGCAGTCAATCCAGCTCTCGCGGCGAGCGCAGTGTAGTCGAAGCACAAAACAAAGTAACGAAAGTTTACCCGATCATCGACTGGAGCGAACACGACATTTATCAGTATCTTACTGAAAACAGCCTGCCCTACCACCCGCTCTGGGATCAAGGTTACGTCTCCGTCGGCGACTGGCATAGTACGAAGAAACTAGGC
>QOOZ01000023.1 GCA_003331195.1 Puniceicoccaceae bacterium
GGTAGGCACATTTTGTAAAATAGGATCTTGATCGAGGTAGTATTTTATAATTTCGGGGACATAGGCATATATCACCTTGTCGTCGGCGACCCCCGTCCCTACTGCATTAGCCAGGGCAACATTGCCCTTCATGTATGCTTCCATTAAGCCGGACACGCCAAGCATTGAATCTTCACGGAAACACAGCGGATCGAGAAAGTCATCGTCTAAGCGGCGATAAATTACATCGACTTGTTCTAGCCCTTTGGTGGTACGCATATACACATAGGCATTGAGGACGATAAGATCGCGACCTTCGACAATTTCGATGCCCATTTTACGAGCTAAGAAAGTGTGCTCAAAGTAAGCGCTGTTGTAGGCGCCCGGTGTCAATAAGACGCAGACCGAACCATATCCCTGACGCGGTGAGAGATGTTGTAATGTTTTTAGTAGCGAATCTGGATAGTTGTCGACTGGCTTGACCTTGTATTGACTGTACAGGTTGGGAAAAGCGCGCTTCATCGCTTCTCGATTTTCTAGTAAGTAGGATACTCCAGATGGGCAGCGCGCATTGTCTTCGAGGCAGAGGTAATTTCCTGCATCATCGCGAATCAAATCAGTGCCGCAAATTTGTATGTAAATATCTCTCGAAACTTTGACTCCCTGCATCTCAGGGCGATAGTGAGCTGCAGTTTTGACGATAGATTCTGGAATCACCTGATCTTTGATTATTTGACCTTCGTGGTAGATGTCGTGGAGGAAAAGATTGAGCGCTATCAGGCGCTGTGTTAGCCCTTCCTCAATTAATTGCCACTCTTGCTGAGGAATAATCCGCGGAATTAAATCAAATGGAAAAATTCTTTCGGTGCCCTGATTGTCTCCGTAGACCGTGAAAGTGATTCCTTCTTCTAAAAAAGTATTTTCAATCAGACGCTGTTTGTTGCTTAAAGATGCCACATTAAAATTGGCGTAGTGCTCAAGTAGGCATTCGTAGTGAGGGAAAGTTTTTCTCGAAGTGTGACTAAACATCTCGTCGAAGAATTCACCCTTAACATAATGATTAAACACGCAGTGGCATCAGCAAATCCCGTGCCATTGATAAGCTCAGCGTACGAATTGCCGCTTGCTCCGAATAGGGCAATCGATACTATTTTGGCATGTCCAAAAGGAAACCGCAGGCCGTACAAAAGGTGAAACTCGAGCTTAATGCCGTATATATGCAAGCTTGAAGAGGTTTGAATTGTTTTTGCTGAAGTATGGATTTTTTAAGCGCTACTGGCCAGATTGTTCCTGTCGAGATACGTCGTCGTAAGAATACACGGCATCTTCGACTCACCTTAGGTTACCAAAATCAAATTGTGGCCTCAGTGCCTTGGCATACAAGTGAGCGTGGCTTGGGTAAGTTTATAGAAAAGCAAAGGCTTTGGCTGGACGTGCAGCTCTCGAAAGCACCCCGTATTTACACTTTGACTGAGTGGTTGAGCCTTCACCCACAAATTACAGCGAGCGGCGATGTCTTTGAAGTAAGGATCGAGGCGACAGGGCGTTTGCAGGCAAATTATACTTTTGAGCAGGGTGGAGCGGTGCTTGTTCTTCGTCTGCCGGAGGTGGATGAGGCATCGCTAGTTCAACTTTTGCGCCGTTTTGCTAAAGATGCCCTTAATTGTCGCGTGGCTTATCATGCCAAACGTTTCGGGCTTAGTTACAGTTTGCTCTCCGTGCGTGATCAATCGAGCCGCTGGGGTTCTTGCTCGGCACGTCGAGGTATTTCTCTGAATTGGCGCCTTGTGTTGCTGCGACCCGAGTTGCAGGATTATATTATACTTCACGAGTTAGCGCACTTGACGGAGATGAACCACGGTAAATGCTTTTGGGCACTACTTGATCAATACGACCCGAATCGTGTAGCGCACGAAGTAGCTATCGATAAGACCAGTGCCGAGCTGATGCGTGTTGCTCGCCAATGAGGTATATTTTTCTCTAAGGCCACTTTCTAAGGTCTTCGCACTAGTTTAGAGACTTGCTTAGTCCATCTTAGCCTTGTAAAATAGGGTTTAGACACTATTTTCTTCTTCTTCATCAGCCCACTGTGGTATTTTTAAATGAAATCTAAGAACAGCCAAGATTTACCTCTAAGTGCAATTATTTTAGCGCTTTTTTTAGGTGTGTTTTCATCCCTTGCGATTGCAACAGGATTGATCGTAATCGATGCTCCCGCATGGGGAACATACCTTTTCTCAGCCCTCGGCGGCGTCATGACTGCTAGCTTCATATGGACTGAACGGAGTTTGGTTTCTCAAATTAAAGAAAAAGAGTTCATGCTAGGTATCGAGGTTACCCGGCTACAAGAGTTTCAGGATTGCCTCTATTCACACTCGATGGCTTGCCTCGTGCGCTTTGATGCGGGCACTCTCATCATTGACCGTGCCAGTCCTGGGTTTATTAAGATGTTACGGATGCCAATGGAATCAGAACTGCGTGGTCAGAACCTCGAGGTCTTGCTCGGCGTGAATACCCTTATGTTGGAGTCCGTGGTCCAATTAATTAAACAGGGAGAAGAAGTTTTGGGCAAGGAAGCCAAGCTCGAGATCATGAGTGCTGACGGCTTCTCTACGAATGCCGTCATTAGCGGACAATATACTCCAGAAGATCATATTGTGGAGGCGGCTTTTTTTGTGGATCCAGTCAATAATGCTGAGCGAATCGCGGATTTAGGGGCGGTCCAAAAGGATCTTGAACGATTTCGTAAGGGTATGTTTCGACGTGAGACGCGTATTTTAGAGCTGAAAGAAGAAGTGAATGAGGTTCGACGCAACGCAGGTTTACCTGCCCGTTATGAAAAAGTATAATATTCGGATGCCATTCTTCGCTAATCATCCTAGTAGAGTGCGGATACTTTTAACGACAGTCAGGAGCGTTTCGTATGAGTAAGCGTAAGCGAAGTATCTCGCGCATGGTCTATCTCTATGCAGCGCTTGCCATCATAGCGGTCGCGGTTGTTGTGGTTGGATGGATGGCGTCTGATCAATTTGGCCAGTATATTGAGGAGCGGACTCAACTTATTGAGCAGGTAAATACCATGATCTCCAATATTGATTATAACCCAATCGAACAAATTGACGAGATCGAGTATATACGTGAAGAGCGCTCTAAGATTCAGCAGCAAGAATTCTTCCGCAGTGCGGTGCTGGCGATCTCTGTCTTAATTTTTGGAGTCACTTTACCCATTTTAGCCACTCGGTATTTTGTGCAACGCCTACAAGCGAATCTTGATTTATTAAACGACTATCTTTCCAATATCGGTAAGGCTAGCTCGGCATTCATACCTCAAACTTTCGAATTCAAAGAATTTGATGAGATATCAGAAACCTTACGCCAAGTAACTAGAAATCACGGTGAAGTAGAGCAGCGTTGGAAGCGTGCCGAAATAGAATTAATATCAAAGAATTCAGATCTGATTGATCAAGCGAACGAGCTCACGAAAGGGCGTAAATTTGCTCTGAGCATGATGGAAGATGCTGATAATGCCAGAGAGGAGCTAGAGGTGACCAACGAACGACTGAACCAAATGATCGAACAGGCCACTCGCTCGACTCACGAAGCGGACAATGCGAACCGTGCAAAGAGTGACTTCCTTGCTACGATGAGCCACGAAATCCGGACTCCACTCAACGGGATAATCGGCTTCGTTGAGATGCTTGACGATACCGCGCTGAACGAAGAGCAGGATGATTTTCTTACTAGAATTAAAAGCAGTAGCGAGGCGCTTATGTCGCTACTTAACGATGTACTCGACTTTTCTAAAGTCGAATCTGGTCACCTGAGTCTAGAGTTACGCGACTTCTCGATCCTACCCATGGTTAGTGGCTTGAATTCAATGTTCTATTCTCAAGCAACAGAAAAGGGCTTGAGTTTAAAAATTAGTGTGGATGATGATGTTCCTAGGGAAATTAGAGGTGATGAAACCAGAATAAGACAGATTCTTATGAACCTGCTTTCGAATGCAATTAAGTTTACGAAGTCAGGAGAGGTTTCCTTACATGTGAGCACGCACAGCATAGATTCAGAATATAATTTCGCGGAGCTGGAATTTGAAGTGCGCGATACTGGTATCGGAATGTCGCGCGAGGAGATTTCGCGCCTATTCATGCCATTCTCGCAAGGTGATAGCTCGACGACTCGTAAATATGGAGGCACTGGCCTTGGGCTCGCCATTTGCAAAAGTCTTAGTGAAGCGATGGACGGTAAAGTCTGGGCGACCAGTCTGCCCCGCGAGGGTTCTAGCTTCTTTAGTCGAGTCCGTGTTGATGTCGTCGCCATGAGAGATTGTCGATCTCTGTCGTCTGAATTTGAAAAACAGAAAGTGATTTCTTCCGATTCAATAAACAAGGAGGAGGTAACTGGTAAGCCCGCAGATTCCTTGCCTCTCAAGATCGCCGTTGCTGAAGATAATATAGCTAATCAACGGGTGATTATGGTCATGCTTCGTCGCCTCGGTTGGGAATCTGAATTTGCTGAAAACGGTCGAGAGCTTTTGGACTTGGTTCGCAATAAAGATTACGACCTTATTTTTATGGATGTACAGATGCCCCTAATGGATGGTCTTGAAGCCACGCGTCGACTGCGGGCGGGTGAGGCAGGTGAGGGAGTCAAAGATGTTAAAATCATCGCTCTTACGGCTAATGCCCTCTTCGGCGACGAACTTCGTTGCCTTGAAAGTGGAATGAATGCCTATATTAGTAAACCACTCAAGTTAAGCACCCTCAAGCAGGCTATACTGACGCTCTATGAGAAGTAGCGATAGGGCATTTACCAGAAATGCTTAGCGCTGCTTCTGGGAAATGCTAGGTTATAAGGGCCGTGCATTAATCAGATGATGCTTCACATAAGGTTAACAAATGTATGCTCAGAGTAGTTCGCCCCGTTGCGATATTAACGCTAATATAAAATTTAAGTCGATTGCGCCGTCAGCCATCCTTTTTAGCCTCAATTTTGAAACTGAGAATAAGATAGATGATTGTGCCAACAACGATGCCACAGTCGGCGATGTTAAACGAAGGGTAGCGACCAGTCGGCATAAGCCAAGGGATCGTGAAAGGGAAATGAAAATCTAGGAAGTCGATGACGTGCCCATGGACGAAGCGGTCGGTCATATTGCCCAAAATGCCACCTGCGAGTAGACCAAAAGCGCACTGCATTGACCTACGATGTAGCTCCAGCTTATCACGCAGTAAGTAGATCGCAAACAGCACGATCAGAGCGAAGACTGCGAGTAATCCGCCGTAACCAGAAAGCATGCCCCAGGCTGCGCCTTCATTTCCAATGTGTACAATATAGAAAAAATCATCGATCACCGCGATCGAATCAGGTGGATAATAGCTGTCCAAATCCAGATTGCAGTAAATCCACGCCTTTGTGATTTGGTCGAGAACGAAAACTAAAAAAGTCGCTACGAAAAGCAGTCGGTATGGGGTGATTTTGGACGTGATTGTAGACTGCATGGTTTTAAATATTGTTTAAGGCTATTTCTGGCTAGTGCCTGTATTGAAAAAACTAAGCTTCCTCTGGCATGTTGCGGAAGAATATACCTGTCTTACCAACCCCTCCGATATAATCACAGTTAAGCTTCTCAGAAATATCATTGCAGTAATTTATAATCACTTCGCGGTCTGCTTCAAAGCGAATTTTGATCAAACCGTTCTTAAGGAGCGCTCTGTCGATCTCTTTAAATACGGTCACACTGAGGCCTTGTTTGCCAATATGAAGGTGTGGCTTGAGCCGCTGGCTTATGCCGCGGAGCTCTTTTTTCTCTGCACTGGTAAGTGGATCATTTTCCATGATTGGTTTGTTAAGCATCAAGATTGTGCTAAGCAAGTAATAAGCTCTAGCTGTTTAGCTGCTAGAAATTAATGAAGACAGTTGCTTTGCTAGCACAAGAGGATCAAAAATGATAAAGTAATTTACGCTAACAGTGCCCTTCATTAGGCCTAGGCTTGACAACGTGCCCGCCACAAAAAAATCCACCTTACAAATCGCTCGTTTTAATTGATGAAAAAACCTATTGAAGTCCTCAAAGAGTATATACGTTTCCCCTCTGTATCGACGGATCCTGCCTATGCTGAAGGTATGCTAGGTGCGCGTAGGTTCGCCACTGGCTTATTAGAGCAATTAGGATTTTTCGTCGAAGTCGTCGAGACGGAGCTGCATCCAATTCTGCTGGCTGATCGAATTGGTGACCCTGCTTGGCCCCATATTGTTATCTATGCCCACTACGACGTTCAGCCTGCTGATCCGTTTAACCTATGGACGGACGATCCATTCGATCCGACTGAGCGCAATGGTCGACTTTATGGACGAGGTGCCGCTGACAACAAGGGGCCGACGATCGTGCACATGGCAGCGCTCTCCCGAGTTTTGACAGCGAATCCCGACCTGCCGCTCAACATTACCTACGTGATAGAGGGGGAAGAGGAAATTGGTAGTCCTAGTATGCCAAAGTTTTTCGATCAACATGCTGAGCGACTTTCAAAGGCTGATTTTATGCTCGTCTCTGATACGGGTAGTCCAAACAGCGAGCAGATCGTGATCACCACGGCATTACGTGGATTGGTTGACCTCGAGATTAAGCTAAGGGGTTCCAAAAGTGACTTACATTCAGGTATTCATGGGGGCGCAATTTATAATCCAAACCAAGCTTTAATGGAGGTCTGCGCCTCTTTACATAATCCTGATGGTAGTGTCAACGTACCTGGATTCTACGATGATGTCGTGCCGGTTTTTGCCTGGGAACGCGTGGAGTTGAAGCGTTATCCGGAGACGGTTGATAGCTACCGTGAGTTGCTCGACGTGCCCGCATTTTATCCCGCTAACGGGCTCAGTCCACTCGAAGCTGTTCGGTTTGGACCCACTTTAGAGTTCAATGGTATCGGCGGTGGCTACCAGGGTCAGGGATCTAAGACCGTCATCCCTAGTGAGGCTTTTGCCAAGATCACCTGCCGCCTCGTTGCTAATCAAGATCCTGTTAAAATCCAAGCACAGGTCGTCGCTGCGATCAAAGAGCGTTGCCCCGATGGAGTCACTCTCACTGTGCGCGAAGGGGGCATTGCGGAGGCCTATCTCGTTGTACCACCTGATCGTCCGAACGCGCCATATGATCAACCTGCTTCGTTCGCTCGGGCCTTCAAGGCCGCAGATGCTGCGATTGGTGCAAAATTTGGTAAACCCCCGATCTATCTTCGCGAAGGGGGTAGCATCCCTGTGATTGCCGATTTCAAAAAGCGTGCTGGCCTCGACGCACTCATGATCGGGCTTTTTACGCCTGTCGATAATCTCCACGCACCTGATGAGGGCTTCAGCTTACCGCTGATGGAAAATGCGATCTCGGCTTTTGAAGAGATCATCCAAAACATCGCCATTGGAAAATAAATTCTTCGCCAAAATTGTAGCTGGTTGATCTGCCTAGAATTGGTAGTCCCAACTTTTTTGAGTTAATTGTTAATGGTCGTCGTTTATCCATTCACTCTCTTTATTAAAGTTTAATGAAATTCCAGGATTCATCCCAACCCATTGGTCTTTATTGCCACGTGCCATTCTGCGCATCGACCTGTGACTTTTGCGCTTTTTACCAAGAGAAGCCACGTCGTGGTGACTTAGATCGCTATCTATTAGCAATGGATCTGGAATTTGCCCAGTTGCCTCGAAATCGGGTAGTCGATACTATCTTTTGGGGCGGTGGAACCCCTGGATTACTTTGTGCCAAAGATTTGGAAAGACTCGGACGTTCGCTCTTAAAAAATCTATCGAAGTCACCTGTCGAGTGGACGATCGAAATGGCACCTTCAACCGTCAAGAGCGACAAGCTAGAAGTCCTCCGTGAACTTGGGGTGACGCGCATCTCAATGGGCGTGCAGAGTTTCGATTCAAATCTATTGGAATCGCTTGGACGATTACATAGTCCAAAACAAGTCTACACCGCCTGGGAGCGAGTGGAAGCTGCAGGCTTCCCGCAGACCAATCTTGACCTGATGTTTGCCATACCCGGACAGAGTATTGCGCAATGGGAGGCCGACATCCGTGAAGCTGCTCGTCTTGGGCCTTCGCATCTTTCCACGTATTGCCTAAGTTTCGAGGAGGATACGGCACTCTACGTCAAGCTCTCGCAGGGCAAGGTATTTATCGATGAAGAAAAAGAGCTAGGTTTCTATGAGCGCGGTTGGGAGTTGCTCGCCGAGTTAGGTTATACGCAATACGAGATTTCTAATTTTGCGAAGTCAGATGCTGAGTGTCGTCACAACATGAATACGTGGCAAATGCACGAGTGGATTGGGTGCGGTCCCTCGGCTGCCAGTCAGTATAATGGAGAGCGGTATCAACGGCCCGCAAATCTTGAAGAATGGTGCCTCGGCATGGAGTCTGCAGTAACACCGAAAACAGAGCGTGTTCCCGTGAATGATGACCTGCTGCTCGCTGATGCGGTGATCTTCGGATTGCGCATGAACTGCGGGGTCGATTTACAGTCGCTAAGTATACGATTTGCCCAAGCCACCAGACGCATGGATTTGGAAGCGAAATTAAAGGTGTTTGAACAAGAAGGGCTATTAGAGTCGAAAGATACTCACTATAAGTTAACTCACAAAGGCCGTCTCCTATGCGATTCGGTAGGGAGGGCTTTGCTGGATGCCTAGTCTACGCAAAAATATAAGTCTACTTAGAGAACATGTCAGTATCAGCCTCTACAGGTTCTAGTAGCGGAGAGTTATTCACAAGTAAATGCTCTATGGTTGTTAGTCGTATCGCCTCCGAAGATTTGTCGGTAAAATACCTAGCTCTTCACGATACTTGGCCACAGTGCGACGAGCGATCTTAATGTCTTTTGCTATGAGCTGGTCGACGATGCTTTGATCGCTAAATGGTTTTGCCTGTCTTTCTTCATCAATGATTTGGCTGATCATATCTTTGATTGTTTTGTTCGAGACAGATTCCCCGTTACCTGTCTTGTAGCCTGGTGTGAAGAAATATTTAAATGCAAACACGCCATGTGGAGTTCGTATGTATTTATTAGCGATGGCACGACTCACAGTAGTCTCATGCACGCCAACTGTCTCAGCGATTGTATTCATCGTCAGTGGGCGTAATTTTGCGATACCTACTTCAAAAAAATCGTTCTGAAACTTTAGAATTTCTCTGGTAATACGCTCTATTGTATTTTGCCGCTGTTCGATTGAATTTATGAGGAACTTGCCCGAACGCATGCGCTCTATTATGAAATCCTTTTCTTGTTTACTGAGCGTACCTTTTGCTAACATCTCTTTATAGGTATTACTGATACGCAGGCGGGGGATGTAGTCGGTGTTTAACATGACATGCCAATCGTCGTATTCGTCTTGGTAGACGGTGACGTCTGGTTCGATTACGCTATTACTGTCTGGGCTGAAGCGTTTACCGGGAGCAGGTTCGAGGGTAGAAATCTCCTGGATAGCATCCTGGATGTCTTCGGGGCTAGCTCTGGTTTTGCGCTTTAGCTCCAAGACCCGGCGTCGAACGAGCAGATCGAAATGCTCGCGGAGGATTTTTGCAGCAAGCGTATCGCCACGACCACGTATTTCTAGTTGTGTAGCAAGACAGTCCTTCATGTCCTCAGTGCCGATACCTGCTGGATCAAAGGACTTGAGTGTCTCTCCTGCGCTTAATACAGTGCCGTATGGGATGTGCGTAGTTAGGGCAATATTTGAGAGTGATTCCGTTAAGTAGCCATTATCATCCAAGCTGCCGATCAAATAGAGTAAGGCTTTACGTTCCTTATCGCTACAATCGGTAAGTTCGGCTTGGCCGATGAGATGTTGTTGTAATGAAATCCCCTCGGTCAGCGAGTCCATGAAATAGTTGCGCCGTTCGTCGTCCTCGGCGCTGTGGGACTGACCTGTGTTCTCTTGCGCGTAATATTCGCGCATGTCCTCATTTATCTTATCGAGGACGCTGTAATCTTCGGAATTAAAGTCG
This sequence comes from Puniceicoccaceae bacterium, assembly GCA_003331195.1. Classification (GTDB taxonomy): domain Bacteria; phylum Verrucomicrobiota; class Verrucomicrobiia; order Opitutales; family Coraliomargaritaceae; genus Thalassobacterium. Next base: position 9,979 of record QOOZ01000023.1, read on the forward strand.
AGTTCTTCATTCGCCTCGCGCTCGTTCTCGTTGAGTGAATCGCTATGCTCCTCAACGCTAATACTTTCAATCGGCAGTTCTTCAAGGAGTGGGTTTGCATGTAGCTCTTCTAGGATCGATGTGCGCAGTTCAACTGCGGGCGCCTGCAGAATCTTTAGCGAATTGCGCAATTGTGGTGCTAAGACTAGCGACTGCGTTTGTTTTTGTGTTTGTTGGAAACCTTGTGAGCTCATGCTTCGAGTCGTATACTATGAACAAGTCCGACTCGGTCCTTTCTACTCTTATGGATCAAATCAGCGACCAAGCGTGCTCCGCCCATGAAATTGCCCCGAAACTCGTCGATATTGGAGTCATCCTCAGGTGTTAGTTTCACTGTGACACGTTTAACGAAAACGTCCGCGCCCTTTTGTTCGCCCTCATAAACGATGCCCATGCCTTCCTTTGCGATGACTCGCACGAGTTCGTAATCCAGTTCGTTGAAGATGTGCTTTAATTGGCTCAATATTTTTATATAAATGTCTTTAATGTCATTTTCGCAAGAATATTTGATAAACTAGCACGAAAAATGCTGTATCACTTAATAGGAACATAGGATTGTCACATCACTGCTGTTTTACTCATTGCGCATACCTATAGATATGTTCTCTCATCACTCGTGTTGACAGGGCCCTATCAGTGTCTTTGCATTATCCAATGATTACTTTAAGCGACAGTGCAGTTACGCAGATTCGTAGGCTTGAATCCGAGAAGGCTGAGGCGGGGCAGTCGCTCCGTATTTTTGTCGAGGCGGGTGGTTGCTCGGGTTTTGAGTATGGCATGTCCTTCGACAATAAGAAAGAGGACGATCTCTTGTTGGAGAGTAATGGGGTCTCCTTTTTGATGGATGCCACAAGCCTCGAGTATCTGAAAGATAGTGAGGTGCATTTCGATGATGGTCTCAATGGAAAAGGCTTCGATATTCGCAATCCGAATGCTAGTAGCACTTGCGGTTGTGGTCGTTCGTTTAATTAGTGTTTTCTTGCCTTTGCGCTTGCTTTGAAGTAAGCGACTGGTATCCATCTTCGCTTTTCTGCTCACTATAGTTAGAAGAATGGGGTATCTCGCCCCAACAACCGCCACACACAACTAAAAGAAACATTGTTTCTCCCAGAATGGTTCTCTGGGCTTTGAACACAGTATGAATACCACACCAAAAGATCTCCTCGACGCTGGCGTCCACTTCGGTCACCAGCTACGCCGCTGGAATCCAAAGTCGAAACCTTATGTTTACGACAATCGCAACGGAATCTCTATTATTGACTTAGAGAAGACTCACATGCTCCTTGAAAAGGCCTACGCCAAGATAGAAGAGGTTGTTTCTTCTGGAAAGGACGTACTTTTTATTGGCACCAAAAAACAAGCCCAGGAAATCGTGCGTGAAGCCGCGACTTCTTGCCAAATGCCTTTCTGCGTGAACCGCTGGATGGGTGGAGGCCTAACTAACTTTGCGACGATCAAAAGCTCGCTCTCAAAGTATCGCAAGTTCCTTAAAATGGATGAAGATGGCGAACTCGAAAAGCTTCCTGGTAAAGAAGAAGCCGCAATCCGCCGCCAAATGAGTCGTATGAATCGTAACTTCGAAGGTATGCTTGAGGTGAACGATCTGCCAGCTGCTGTCTTTGTTGTAGATACTAAGAACGAAGAAATCGCAGTAGCTGAAGCCAACCGACTCGGCATTCCCGTGATCGGCCTAGTTGACACCAACTCTGACCCCACGATTCTCGATTACCCGATCCCAGGTAACGATGACGCTGTGAAGTCGATCCGCATTATCGTCGAAACCATTCTCGAAGCGGCACAAAGTGGTCTGTCCCAGCGCGAAGCGAAAAGGGTGCAAAAGAGCGCGGGTCCTATCAAACGTGAACAAATTTTTGAGCAACAAGATGACATCGAGGTGACTCTGCCCGCCGGTTACGGTGAAGACGAAGCTGCACCTGCAGTCGAAAACCCTATCGTTGTGGAAGCTCCCGTTGTGGAAGCTCCCGTTGCGGAGGTTCCAGTCGCGGAGGCTACTGCCGTTGAAGAAACAGCTACACCCGAGGCACCCGCTGTCGAAGCTGCCCCTACTGATTCAGAGGCGACAGAGGAAAAGAAGTAGATTTTATACACGATTTGAAACTTTAAACTTATATAATATGAGCGTACAAATTAATGCAAAAATGGTAGGCGATCTACGCGAAAGTACAGGCGCTGGACTAATGGATTGTAAAAATGCCTTGGTTGAATCCGAAGGTGATTTCGATGCAGCGGTGGAAATCCTTCGTAAGAAGGGTATGGCCACTGCGGCTAAAAAGGCTGGTCGCGACGCTAGCGATGGTCTCATCGACACCTACATCCATCTCGGTGGTAAGGTCGGTGTGATGGTTGAAGTCAGCTGCGAGAGTGATTTCGTAGCCAAGACGGATGACTTTAAGCAATTCGTTAAGGACATCGCTATGCACATCGCAGCCGCTAGCCCAGCCTGCGTGTCTCGCGAAGACATCGATCCTGCTATCATCGCTGCCGAGCGTAAGGTAGCCGAAGGCCAAGCTGAAGGTAAGCCTGCTCAAGCGATCGAAAAGATTGTTGAGGGTAAGTTGAATAAGTTCCTGAGCGAGTCTTGCCTCTTAGAGCAAGCCTTCGTTAAGAACCCCGATCAAACAATACAAGAGCTCCTAACTGCAATGATCGCTAAGATGGGCGAGAACATGCAGGTCAAGCGTTTCGCTCGTTTCCAAGTCGGCGCATAAGTAATTTCTGTTTGTTTATTACAGAAGAAGCCCCGCATCCGAATGGAAGCGGGGCTTCTTGATTTTAAATCATGCTTATGCCAATGGCAAGGTGCTACATATTTCAATTTTAGGAGTCAGGGCATATACCCTTAAAATGCGGCATAAGCCGTTTAAGTAAGCTTTCCTTTCAAATCATCCTTCGAAGTGAGTCCAACGACTGTGTCCGCAACGGCACCATCTTTGAAGATGAGAATAGTTGGAATGGCGCGGATCTCATATTTGCTAGCGATCTCACTGTTGTTGTCGACGTTGACTTTGCAGATCTTGACGGAGTCACCTAGCTCGATGTTGAGCTCATCGAGTATGGGTGCGATTGCCTTGCAAGGCCCACACCAAGGTGCCCAGAAATCGACGATGACGGGCACTGAGTCATTAGTAACTGTAGATTCAAAGTTAGAGCTATCGAGTTCTGTGATCTTGTCGGACATGGTGCCTTAGTTTGGTTGATTGGTTGAGCTTGAGTATTAAAGGAATGGAATGACGTCTCGCGCAAACAAGACTGTGAAAGCGATGGCGACGGCTGCGGCGATCGCATCTATGAAGAGGGCGCCGACATTTGGATTGCGATTTCCATCAATAGAGATTGATGAATCGGCCACGGGTGAACTAGGGGGTTCTGTTACGGCAGGTTTTGGAGCCATCGACAGCTTAACAGGCGCTGGCGTAGGTTTGGCTGCTGGTTCGACTGGTGTAGCCAAAACAACCGGAGGATTGTTTGGCTTACTCTCAGCGGATTCTTCAGAGAAAGAGCTGTTTTCGGATGAAATCTCTTGTTCTGGAGCTTCAGCAGATTCAACTCGTTCAGAATCGGGTGCAGGCGAATCACTGGCAGATAAGTCTACACTGGGAGTTGAGCCAAGGGTTTCTGATTCGTTTTTATTTTGAGGATTATTCATAATATTTAATAGGCTAAACAAGCTTTATAGGGTGTCAAGTGAGGCTTAATCGGGGGTGCTATCTTTGATGATGTCTTTGAGTTCCTGCGGGTCGACTTGATCTAGGCTCTTGCCCCTGCGTTCGAGAGTTTCAAATGTTTTGACGACGGTCTCTGTCATACGTTCATGTGTCTCTTGAGAACCGCCTACAATGGCAAATTGCTCGGCTTTGGTGATGCGCTTATGCCCGTCTATTTGGTCTAGGCCGACGCCGATCAGTTGAGCGGATATTTCTTTTGGCTGTTTGGCAGCGTTTTGTTTGAGGCGGTTCATTTTAAATTAATCAAAGTGTGGTGCCGTAGGATCGTGGGTTTCGACGCGCATACAGCGAATGTCGGCAAAGGCGCGGTCTTGCTTGAGGGTAATTTTATCTAAGCGAGTTAATTCGAGTACTGCAAGGAAGGTAGCTACAATTGTAGTAATCGTCGTGCTGGATTCGAAGAGATCGGAAAAGAGGAAGTTATCCTTGTGCTTGATGCGATGGAGTACGAGCTCCATGCGGTCGGCCACAGTGACTTGCTCAGCGTTGATCTGACCTTCGTCGATTCGTTCAGCGAGACGACGTAGCACTGAATTAAAAATATTCCACAGGTCGACGCGGTCGACTGGCTTTAAGGGACGTTCAACGGCTTCGAGGGCATCTCTTGGGCCAACCCGCGAGATAAGATCATTACTGCTGAGGATGAGCTTGCGGATGTCTTCCGCAGCCTCTTTGAACTTTCGGTATTCGAGTAGCTGTTGGACGAGTTCCCAACGGGGATCGATATCATCGTCCTCCACATCTTCGTTGCTGCCTTGATCCTTTTTTGGCAGCAGCATGCGGCTCTTAATATACATTAGGGTTGAAGCCATGACGAAGAACTCACCAGCTAGTTCGAGATCTAGGGTCTCCATGGAGCCTAGAATTTCGATGTATTGCTCAGTGACGCGCTCAATGGGGATGTCGTAGATGTCGACTTCGCTACGGCGAATTAGATAGAGCAAGAGATCCATTGGTCCCTCAAAAGTAGGGAGTCGGATGGCAAAGTCGTTGTCGGGGATGAGTGCTTCTTCCATATTTTTAATATGCGCAAATTACTCGCCTTGGGCGAGGTGCAGTTGAATGTCGAATGAAACATCACTTTCGCGACGAGCGTCTTCGCGGAAAGTAATGGCATAAAGTAGCTCCCATGTGCTGCCAAGCTGGGTCTGCAGGCCTAGTCGAAATATGGTGAACTTGTTCGAATTTGCGTCGAAGTTCATATTAGTGACGAATGAGCAGCGCTCGTTAATGAGGTAGATGTAGTCGAGTCGATACTGATTTATGCGCTTATTAAGCAAGTCGGTGGATAGGCCCAATTCCCAGATTTCACCGCTCTTGATGGTGGTGCGTGTGCGCAACTCTTCAAGGGTAATGCTTTCAGTCTTAAAACGGCTTGCGAGGTCGAACTTAAGCCACGGCGCGGGATTTAAGACGAGCTCAACCCAGGTTGCGTTGAAGACGTCGTCTTCGTTTCCGTCGTAACGGAGATTTTTCTGAAAAATTATATCTTGATAAAAATTTAGCTCGGCAAGTGTGCGCGAGCCGTAAGCTTCAGTACGCGTTTGGAAAAGGTTTTCTAAGCCAAGGCGGACAAGGTGACTCTGGGCTATTTGATCTACGTTACGCAAATCACTGAGATCGAGTAGCGGGCGTTTTAAGTCGAAGACCTGGCGGTCGATTGCGGCGATCCCGTTGACATCTTCCGGATCAGAAAAGTAACGATAGCGTAAGGAAGGACGCACGAGGTGGCGAAGACCGTCGATGCGCCATGCTTTGTTCAAGGTTGGATAAGTGGCATAAGCGCGCGCTTCTAAATCAAAACCTAGCTCATAAATTTCGCGTTTAAAGCTGTCATCGACAGTTACGGGTAATTGTCCCAGAAATAATGGGTCGATCTGTTGATTCTCGTATTGAGTCATACGCGCGCCAGCGAGAGGGGTGAGTGTCAGCCAGTTGGTTAATAGGACAGGGCGTTCGATCCGGTAGGTGAGATCGAAGCGATCCGATTCGCCTTCGACAGTTATGTCAGGTGCGATGCGATCAAAGTCTTCGTTTAGTTGTAAGTAACTGGCGGAGGCTCGGTGGTAGGCGCCCGTGTTTGACAACGGAATTGGAAGAAGGTCAAAGCGGACTTCGGGCGCGCGCTCCTGCACAAGCTGAAAATTGTTGGGACGAAAACGTGCGAAGGCCGATAAGATCCAGTTTTCGCCCATATAGGTAGCCTCAGCAAAGTTGTCAGGACGTTGGTTTTCGTCAAAGATATCGTCGCGAAAATCACGTATAATGTCGGAGTCTGACCAGTAGCTACCCGAAGCGGTAGTAGTGAACCGCTCGCCGATGTGGTGCTTGTGTCGCCATTGCATGAAATTTCGGCTGGATTTAATCTGGCGGCCGAGGGTGTCGACATCACGCTCGGCTTGGCTACCTTTGTCGTTGATCGCTCCAGTGCTGAGTGCGCCCACGATACTTTGACTCGAAGAATTGTAGACATACTGCGCAGTAGGCCCCGCTAGGAGGCCGCGCTTACTGTAGTGATCAAGATTCGCACCCGCACGTAGCCATGAGGTGATGGGAAAAAGGCTGGTCGTCTGCAAGTAATGACCGAGGTCCCTATTGGAGCCTGCATTGATGTCGAGTAAATAGGGCGCGCTACTAAAATTGTGGCGATAGCTTGGAAGGTAGAAGAACGGTATGCGGCCAATGCGAAAGGTTGCACCATCTACGGACAGGTATTCGCCATCGTCTTCATTCACGTAGCGCACTGCGCCAGAGCTGACACTTAGACCAAAGGGACTGGGTTCATCATAGAAAACGGTGGCCCCTTGGATATTAGTATTCTCAATTGTGCCGCCTGCACTTACACCGCTAATATAATAAGGCCACTGGCCTGTGCGTAGGATATCGACCGAGAAAATATTTTCTTGGCTATCAAAGCTCATGCGCTTTGCGACCAAGCGACCGCCGTCGTGAGATATCGCTACGCCACCGTTCGCATCTGCGAGGGAAAATTCCTGGTAATAGGTGATCCGGTCAGCTCGTATGCGTGTGTTTTCAAAGTCTAGTCGGGCATCGCCACGTGCGACGAGACGCTGAGAGGCCTCGTCGTATTCCAGAGGTTCAATCGAGCTGAGTTCAGGCAGAGCACCGCTCAAGGAAATTGAGAGCGTGAGAAAGAGAACTAGGAAGATTATCCGGGCGTTTGCGAGCACGGATTGAGATTATGAGCAGCGTCTTTTCAGTGGACAAGTCTTTTATCTTTTAATGCTCACGTGAACCGACATAGACCCGCGTCACCCGCTTGGTTACTGAACAGAGCGTTTCCCAGGGAATGGTATGAGCCTGCTGGCTAAAGTCCGCAGCTGTTATTTCTTCATCTTGGCTCTTGCCAATTAGTACAACGCAGTCGCCGATTTGAGCTTCGGCACATTCAGTCACATCGACAATAGTCTGATCCATGGTGACACGACCAAGAATTGGGCAAGCTTGTCCGTGAATGAGGACACAGCCACAGTTGCTAAGTTCTAGTGGCACGCCGTCGCCGTAGCCAGCGGTCAGTACTGCGATGCGTGAGTCTCGAGTGAGCTGGTGCGTGCGACTATAGCTGATGTCTGTACCTGAAGGCAAATCTTTGACGAGGCTGATTCGAGCGTGAAAGCTAAAGACGGGCTCTACAGACACACGGCCGAGCGCTGATTCAGGGTAAGGTCGAACGCCAAACTGGAGCAGGCCGATACGCACTGCGTTAAAAGGGCTGTCTGCACTTAAGCTGTCGATGCCAGCTGAATTATCAGCGTGGATTAGCAGGCCGTCGGGCAAAGCCACGACGGCATCGAGTGTTGCTAGGAAACGGGCGCGTTGGGTCTGTGTGAAATTGGGATCGCTGTCGGCACTGGAAAAGTGGGTGTAGACACCTTCTAGTTGCAAGCCAGGCATTTTGCCTATGCGGTCAATGAGGGTAGGTGCGTGGCTATGCCAGATGCCGAGTCGGCCCATACCTGTATCAATTTTTAGATGAACTTTGATGCCTGTATTACGATTTATGCCTAGTGTATTGAGCCGTTCGCATTCTTCAAGCGTGCTAACAGTTGCGGTCAAATTGTGGTCGATGAGAAAGTTGTCTTCCTCGGGGAGAAGTGGGCTGAGAATGAGTATCGGCCAGCCGGCGCCCATATGGCGAATGTCGGCAGCCTCGGCGACATTCGCCACCGCAAAGCAGTCTACGCCGCTTTGCATAAGTCGACGCACCATTTGCGGCATGCCGTGCCCGTAAGCGTCTGCTTTAACTACTGCGAGGTAGCGCATGTCTTTTGGGAGGGCGGCTTGGATACGCTTTAAATTACGCTCAAAAGCGGCGAGGTTAATCTCCGCCCAGCAGCGTAGGGCTCCCGTTGTGTCTTTCTTGGAAATGATTGCCTTGGGTTGAATTTAAGCCTGTGCTCGGTGTCGAGTCGGCGTCCATTTTTGAAAGGTGTTGATTCCCGAATTATAGAGCTCGATGCGGTCGGTCATTTGAATGAGACCTGAGGCATCGTGGATTGTGTCCAGTATCGAAGGATCGTAGTGAAGCGTTTGCACCTTATTGGGAGGACTTTGCCAGCCTTTACGTTGCGGCAGATGGTAAATTAAGTTTCCCCAGTCGTCGAGCGAGGCATCGTCAATTACCTCAGTCGCACCGACACGGCGACCTCTTAAGTAGAGGGCGTTCCAGGCCCCTTTTTTCCAGTCGGCTACGATCAAGGCATCTTGTAGATCTGGCTTGGCATGGAGCAGAGCGTATGCCATGAGTTGGAGGCTGTTGTATTTGTAGTATTGAGCTGTTTCAGGGTAAAGTCGTGTCCAAGTCTCGATTGCCATTGCGCAGAGACGCAAGCCAAGTATTGAGCCTGGACCCTCGCAGTAGATGTAGCTACCTATGTCGTTTAACGAAAGACCTGATTCAGCTAGTGCCAATTGAATAACAGGAAAAAGCTCTTCGAGAGGAGCACCGTCACGCTCGATTTTAGTCAACCACTGCCTATCTGCATCTAATAAACCAGCGAATACTGAACTACCAGAACCGTCGATAACTAGAGAAGCTTTGTTAGATGTAAGCATGCTTCGTAGCGGGTTAACTTACTACTAACTCTCCTTAAATTGTGCGACCATACTAGTGACAGTAGCTTTGGCATCACCGTAGATCATGCGGGTTTTTGGAGCGGTAAAGAGTTGATTTTGTAGCCCTGAGAAGCCAGCACCTTTGCCGCGCTTGAGACAGAAGGTCGTCTTGGCTTTGTGGGCTTCGATAATGGGCATGCCGTAAATGGGACTAGTTTCATCGTTGCCTGCAGCAGGGTTAACCACGTCGTTGGCACCAATCACGATGGCGACATCGACCATCTCAATCATTGGATTGACGTCGTCCATCTCCGCAAGTTGCTCATAAGGCACGTCGGCCTCGGCTAACAATACGTTCATGTGGCCCGGCATACGCCCAGCGACGGGGTGGATGGCAAAACGAACTTCGCAGTCGTTTTCTTCCAAGAGTGTGCCGAGCTCTTTGACTGCGTGCTGCGCCTGAGCGACGGCCATGCCATAGCCAGGGATGATGATGACGCTCTTGGCAGCTTCTAAAATATAATAAGCGTCTTCGGGAGAGATGGGCTTGAGTTCTCCTGTGCTTTTGGCGCCATTAGCTTGGGTGGTAGCTCCGAAGCCAGAAACGAGAACATTGATCAAGGTCCGGTTCATTGCCTTGCACATGATGACCGTGAGGATGAGGCCAGAAGCCCCGACTAGGCAGCCAGCCACGACAAGCACGTTGTTATTAATGACAAAACCGGCTGCGCAGGCAGCAAGGCCCGAACAGGAATTTAGCAGTGAAATGACCACGGGCATATCACCTCCACCAATGGGCATAACGGCGAAGATGCCGAGCAAAAGAGAGAGTATTAATATGGTAATGAGAACCGCGTGTGCGAGTTCAGTGGCTGGGGAGGAGCTAAAGAGTATACCCGCCGCAATGATGCCGAGGGCAAGTAGTGCGTTGAAGGCTTTCTGTCCCGTGAAGGTGAGAGCACGTCCGCCAAGTTTGCCTGACAGTTTACCCCACGCATAAATGGAACCCGTAAAGGTGATGCCACCGATGAGGATTGCTAGGACAATGACGGTGGCGGTGAATGAGCTGAGCTCTTCAATTAGAACACTTTCGAGCAAATTATTGGACATTTTGGCACGGTAATACTCCGCCAAACCTACAAGCAGTGAGGCGAGGCCTCCGAAGCCGTTGAAGAGTGCCACCAATTCGGGCATCCCTGTCATTTGTACACGCTTGGCGGTGACAAAACCGACAGCACCCCCCATCGCGAGGCCACCTATTACGAGTGGATAAGAGAGCCCCTTGCTTAAAAGCGTCACGATCACTGCGAGTAACATACCGACTGCTGAGAGAAGGTTGCCGCGTTTTGCCGTATCGGCCTTACCTAGCATTTTGATTCCAAAAATAAAAAGAATCGCCGCTACGATGTAGGACAGATTAACAATGGTCGATGCGTCCATCATTTAACTTTCTTTTTAAACATCGCAAGCATGCGGTCAGTTACCATGTAACCTCCGACGACGTTGATTGTGGCGAGCACAATAGCAGCAAAGCCAAGCCAGGCGGAAAGTCCGCTGGAACTGGTGTTGACGGCAAGAATAGCTCCGACTACAGTGATCCCCGAAATCGCATTTGATCCTGACATGAGTGGGGTGTGTAATTGAGAGGGGACTTTGGCAATGAGCTCGAACCCGAGAAAGGCTGCTAGAACAAAGACGAATAGTAGAAGTATCAGTTCCATAAGTCGTCATACAATTAGGCATCTGCCGGATGAAGCAAGCCGTAAGGGCATTCAAAGGTAAGAGTCTTGCATATTGCCTAGGATTAAATTTTTTTTCTTCGGTGAGAATTACCAAAGAGGAAATCGAATTGATTACTAGTGTGAAGTGCGCTCAGCCGCACGAGCATCTAGGTATGCACCCTCATAGAAAGGGCAAAAAGAATTGCCTGATAGTCCGCGCCTATTTAGACGACGCACAAAGTTGTCATCTGGTTGATGTAGTCAATGATAGTAAGCTTTATGAGTTGAAGCGCCTGACCAAGGACGGTCTTTTTGAGGGTGTAATCGAAGATCGGAATGAGGTTTTTCATTACCTTCTACGAATCGAGCGATTTAACGGTGAGATTTGCCAGTTTTCTGACCCTTATAGTTTTCTGCCCACACTTTCTGACGACGATGTCTATCTCTTTAGCGAGGGTAGTGACCACTTCGTGCATCACAAAATGGGATCGCAGTTGCGAAATATCGATGGGGTCAAAGGTGTCTCTTTCGTAATTTGGGCACCTAATGCCGAGCGAGTTTCTGTGGTCGGTGATTTCAACCATTGGGATGGTCGCTATCATGCGATGCGCAGCCTCGGTGCATCTGGTATCTGGGAGCTGTTCATTCCCGGTCTCGAATCTGGGGTGAAGTATAAGTATGAGATTAGTACACGCCAAGGGTCCCTGCTATTAAAGACTGATCCCTATGGCACCTGCTTTGAGGCGCCTCCCAATAATGCCTCGATTATCCGCAATGTTGATGACTATCAGTGGAACGATGACGAATGGGTGCAGGATCGGGCAAACACTAACTGGAAAAATAAGCCGATCTCCATCTACGAAATGCACCCTGGCTCATGGAAGTCAGTCGTCGAAGATGCCGCCTGCCCACTCAGTTATCGTGAGCTAGCCCATGAGCTTGTCGATTATCTCAAAGACATGCACTATACGCACGTAGAGTTCATGCCACTAGCCGAGCATCCCTTCGATGGTTCTTGGGGTTATCAGGTGACAGGATACTTTGCGCCGACTTATCGTTTCGGGATGCCTGAGGACTTCATGTTCCTCGTCGATACGCTACACCAGAACGGCATTGGGGTGATTATGGACTGGGTACCCGCTCACTTTCCGACCGATAGTTTTGCGCTCGCTAAGTTTGACGATACAGCGCTCTACGAGCACGCCGATCCGCGTCAAGGTTTCCACCAAGATTGGGGCACTTTGATTTTTAACTATGGACGTAACGAAGTCAGAGGTTTTCTTATTGCAAGTGCACTAGCTTGGTGCGAGCGCTATCATATCGATGGCCTCCGTGTAGATGCGGTAGCCTCGATGCTCTACCTGGATTACTCTCGCAAAGACGGGGAGTGGGTGCCGAATCAATACGGTGGACGCGAAAACCTTGAAGCGATTGATTTTCTTCGCCAGACCAATGATGTCGTTCATAAATACTACCCTGGCACTTTAATGATTGCCGAAGAGTCTACCTCTTTTCCTGGAGTGACCAAACCCACGTCCGAAGGAGGTCTTGGTTTCGACCTTAAGTGGAACATGGGTTGGATGAACGATACGCTCGAATATTTTAAGAAGGACCCCATCCACCGAAAGTATGAGCATCATCATCTCTCTTTTGGGATGCTTTATCAATATTCAGAGAATTTCACGCAAGTCTTCTCACATGATGAAGTGGTGCACGGCAAGCTGTCGATGTTACTCAAAATGCCCGGTGAGCCGATCTCAAATAAGGCACATCAGCTGCGATTGCTTTACGGGCTTATGTGGATATGGCCCGGCAAGAAAACCCTTTTCATGGGTTGTGACTTTGGCCAATCCGCTGAATGGAATTATAACAAGAGCCTCGACTGGCATTTACTGGAGTATCCTGAGCACAAGGGCATCCAGATGGTCGTGCGTGATTTGAACAAGCTTTACCAAGAGATACCCAGCTTAGCACTTGGTGATACCAAGCCCGACGGCTTTGAGTGGATTAATTGCACCGATGCAGAGAACAGTATATTAACATTCTTACGCAAAGGAAGCGTGCCAACCGAAGATGTGGCGGCTGTGGGAAATATGACGCCCGTACTTCGCGAGGGCTTCCGTGTCGGTTTGCCACACGCAGGCTATTGGAAGGAAATTCTCAATACTGATGCCAAAAAATACGGAGGCCTTGGCTTTGGCAACAATGGTGTTGTAGAGTCAGAAGCGATCGAGTGGGATGGTCGTCCATTCTCGATTGTAGTTCAAATGCCGCCGCAGTCCATGAGTGTGTTTCGATTTCAAGGATAACCCAAAATGATTGAATCTGATCTACTCGAAGACCTACAATCACGTATCGCTTTCTTAGAGAAACACGTGACTGAACAGGATGCTGAAATGTATCAACTCTCCAAAAGGATTGATAGCCTGGTTAAAGCCGCCAAGGAAGAAAAAGCGCAACTAGCCGCGGTAGCCGAACTCGACTCGCAGGGCGCAGGCGATATGCCAGCAGACGAAAAACCGCCCCATTATTGAGACGCAAACATATGTAGAGAGCGACTTTACGCTCTCTACGTTTTCATTCTAGGCAGTTGTCATCTTGCTTATTTAAGTTCTACTAACACAAATGAATTGGAAAAAAGTCAGCAAATTTGAAGAGATAATATACGAGAAGTGTGATGGCATTGCAAAAGTGACGATCAATCGTCCGCACCGACGCAATGCTTTCACCCCTGACACTGTCGCCGAAATGATCGAGGCCTTTTCTGACGCGAAGGACGATACTACGATTGGCGTCGTCCTGCTCACTGGCTTCAACCCGCAGACTGATGGAAAATTCGCCTTCTGTGCAGGTGGAGATCAAAAAATCCGCGGCCATAAAGCTGGCGGCTATGTGGGCAAAGATGGCGTTCCTCGCCTGAATGTGCTCGATCTTCAGAAGCTCATTCGCTCGATGCCGAAGGTTGTGATCGCGCTCGTTGCAGGTTACGCAATTGGCGGCGGTCAGGTACTACATGTATTGTGCGATATGACGATTGCGGCGGATAACGCCGTTTTTGGGCAAACGGGTCCAAAGGTTGGTAGCTTTGACGGTGGTTTTGGCTCTAGTTATCTTGCTCGGATTGTCGGGCACAAGAAAGCCCGCGAAATCTGGTATCTCTGTCGTCAATATGATGCTAAAGAAGCTTTGGACATGGGCTTGGTCAACAAGGTCGTTCCTTATGAGAAACTCGAAGCCGAGGGCGTGCAATGGGCGAAGGAGATTCTGCAGCACAGTCCACTTTCCATTCGCTGCCTAAAGGCCTCTTTCAATGCTGACGTGGATGGACAGCAGGGTCTGCAAGAACTGGCGGGTAATGCCACATTACTCTATTATTTAACTGAAGAAGGCGAAGAGGGGCGTAAAGCTTGGAACGAAAAGCGCGCGCCTGATTACAAAAAATACCCATGGTTACCCTAGTAAAAGTCTTTGCCGTCTCAGCGTCTTTTATTGTGTGGTCACTCCTGACTGGCTGCGGCGTAGATTCGGATGTCGGTGTCGATCAGGAATCTGCATCGACCCTTGAAGTGCGTGAGCAGACAATCGCGCCCGAGGGTAAGGTTCCTGCCGCTGCAATCAGTGAAGTAGCCGTTGACCAGCCCGTCGCCTCGCTGACAGAACTTGTAGAAGATGCGGTCGACCTAGTAGAGCCACTCGCATTCACCGTTGTTACCTATAACGTAGAGAATCTATTCGATACGGACGATTTTTCCATGTTCGACGACTATAAAGTCGATTCGGGATATACTCCACGCAAGTTGCTAACCAAGTTACAAGGCATTACCAGTGTTTTGAAGTCAGTGAATGATGGTAATGCGCCAGAGATTCTCCTCTTTCAAGAGTTAGAGGCTGATTTCACGCCAGAGTCGACGGTTGAAGATTATGACGCCTTCCTCGAAATGTATAGCGACATCACCGTCGCGGACATGCTCGATGCGGAATGGTCAGACGCCTACGCAGGCTTCCCAGCCTCAGCATGGCTACTCAAGGCACTTGCTGATGAAGGTCTTGCTGGTTACCATGTCGTGACCGCAGAGTATCGGGGCACGGGATCCGGTTCCGCCCATACAAATGCGATCTTTTCTACTTTTCCTATTATCAGCCACGAGGCGCACCCCATTGTAATGGCACGCGACATTATTGAGGCCGAGCTCGAGGTCGAAGGCGAGTCACTCTTTGTTTACGTAAATCATTGGAAATCGGGCGCTTCTAATCCTGATCGCGAACCGATTCGCGTAGAGAACGCCAAGGTGCTGCGTAGCTTGATCGATGCTCGGCTTGAGGCTGATCCTCAAGCCGATATCATCATAGCTGGCGATCTAAACTCTCATTACAATCACTCAGCCCTCTTTCCCGAAATAGTAACTGGCGTGAATGACATCCTTGGTTCCGCTGGAAGCGAATCTTTCTACGAGACCGATCTTTACAATCTGTGGTTCGAACTCGCTCCCGAAGCTCGCTACTCCGAAGTCTGGCGCGGTCGCATTGGCACACTCATGCATATGCTCATCACTCCAGGACTTTACGATGAAAGTGGTATCAGCTACATTGATGGCAGCTTCGATAAGCTAGTGATCCCAGGCATCAACGCCGATGCGATTGGTCGTCCTGTTAGATGGCATTCTACGGGTGAAACGGGTGGGGGTGTGAGCGATCATTTCCCTGTTTACGCGCGCTTTTCTGTCGGTGCCTTTAAGGCCACCGCAGCACTCAGTATTGGTGAGAATGTCTCTAGCTACGAATACCCACTCAACGTAGCCGAATTTAATGGAGATTTGAATCTTAAAGATGGGAGCTTTCTCAATTCCCTCAGCGATGCCGAACTCATACCTTATGTTGGCCAGCTTTACACTGTAAATGCGATCGTCGAAAGCATACGTCCTTTGCGCCTTAAAGTGAGTCGCCGCGCATGGCCAGCCTACTACTCTGATCCTCGCTTCATTGAAGAGGGTGGCTTACCTCTTTATGTAGAGAACCACAGAGGGCAGGTAAACCTCGTTGTGCAGTTTAATTTTTATCGCGGTAAAAGCCAGCTCATTGTCGAAGATATCCTTGGTTCTTGGTAAATTAATTGCGTATCACCACGCCCAAAATGTCTGCTCATAAGGGGTCTCATGAAGTGATTTCGAGTTGCCGTGATATTTTTATTATGTCATCCAAATCCCGCGCTTGCGCCTCCCTGTGAAATCACCCAAGTTCCGCAACTTCATATGAGCAAAAAGTTCTACATCACTACCGCAATCGACTATGCTAACGGTTCGCCGCACCTGGGCCACGCCTACGAAAAAGTGCTGACGGACATAGTCGCGCGCTTCCGCCGCTTGATGGGCGACGAAGTTAAATTCCTGACTGGACTCGACGAACACGGACAAAAAGTACAAATGTCAGCCGAGAAGGCAGGCGTGACTCCGATTGAAGTCTGCGATCGGCTCGCTGCAGAATTCCAAGACCTCTGCGCCGCACTACACATTACCAACGACGACTACATCCGCACCACGCAGGATCGCCATAAGGTTGTAGTGCAGGGTATTCTTCAGAAGCTTTATGACAAAGGCGAGATCTACAAGGCTGATTACAACGGCTACTACAGCGTGCGCCAAGAGCAGTTCGTTACCGAAAAGGAAAAAGTAGACGGCAAGTGGCCGGAGATCTTTGGCGAAGTCACTGAAGTGACCGAGAGTAACTACTTCTTCAAACTCTCCCAATACCAAGACTGGCTCGTCGACACGATCAAGACCAACGAGCAAATGATCTACCCGCGTTTCCGCAGCGCCGATGCCCTCCAATTTCTCAAAGAGCCGCTCAACGATCTCTGCATCTCTCGTCCTAAAGAACGCTTAGAGTGGGGGATTGAGCTACCTTTCGATAAAGACTTTGTTACCTACGTATGGTTTGACGCGCTGACTAACTACATCACCGCTGCTGGATACGGCACCAGCGGGTTCGATGAACAATGGCCAGCCGATTATCACGTAATCGGTAAAGACATTCTTGTGCCACCGCACGCCGTTTATTGGCCGATCATGCTCAAAGCGCTCGAGATCGATTTGCCCAAGCACTTCCTCGTTCACGGTTGGTGGCTGAGCTCCGGTAATAAAATGTCCAAGAGCTCTGGCGAAGTCGTCAACCCGCTCGATCTCATCGAGCAGTTCGGTCCGGATGCCTTCCGCTACTTCGTCACCCGCGAGATGAATGTCGGACAAGACTCCGAGTTCTCGCTCGACCTCTTTATGAGTCGCTACAACAGCGACCTCGCGAACGATCTCGGCAATCTCGTTAGCCGTCTACTCAATATGGGGCAGCGCTATGCCGAGGGCAAAGTGCCCACGGCTGAAGTCCAAGACGCTCCTGAAAAAGAGCTCAAAACACTTTGGGAGGACAGTGCGAAAGAGCTCATCCCCCTCTTTGAAAACTTCCAGTTCCACAAGGCGCTTGAACGCATCTTCACCTTCGTTTCTGGCATCAACCGCTACGCCGAGGCCCGCGCTCCGTGGAAGCTTGCGAAGTCTGAAGAAGCCGCAGATCAAGCGGTGCTTCGCACTTCATTAGCTACCATGGCCGAAGCCCTTCGTCTCGCGGTTGTCATGCTGACACCCGTCATGCCAGAGATTTCTGATAAGATCCGTGTATTAGTTGGCGCGGAAAGCTTCGATCGCCTTGAGGGCCAGTTAGAGTGGGGTAGCAAATTAGAGGGCAAGGCACTCGGCGAAAAAGCCATCCTCTTCCCACGCCCTGAAAGGAAGTAATTTGCTTATTTTTGCTCAATCGATTACTTGGCTTACGTCGACACTAAGCACTATTTCAAATAACTAAGCTCTTTTTTAATATGCAAAAAAACGCACTCCTCTCTGTTAGTGATAAATCAGGCCTCGTGCCTTTTGCTAAAGTACTCGTAGAGCAACACGGTTACCGTCTACTTTCCACTGGCGGCACCGCCAAGCTACTTGAAAAAGAGGGTATCCCTGTGACTGAAGTGAGTGACTATACGGGCTTCCCTGAAATGATGGAAGGCCGCGTCAAGACTCTCCACCCAAAGATCCATGGCGGTCTTCTCGCGCGCCGCGACAAAGAGGGTCACATGAGTGCCGCTGCCGAGCACAAGATTGAGATGATTGATCTTGTGGTGGTGAATCTCTACCCATTTGAGGCAACTGTGGCCAAACCCGACGTCACCTTTGAGCTGGCCATTGAGAATATCGACATTGGTGGCCCCTCAATGCTCCGTTCTGCAGCGAAGAACCACGCTTCCGTATCCGTCGTGGTCGATGCAGCGGATTACGACCGTGTGCTCACTGCGATGGGCAACGAAGCCGCCACGCTTAAACTACGCCGCGAGCTTGCGTTCAAGGTATTTCAACGCACCGCAGCATACGATGGCGCCATTGCTGCCTACCTACAGGATCAAGTTGCCGACGAACCTAGGCTTGAGGATATTTCTGGAATCCCTTCAGAGCTTAAGATGGATCTTCCCCAGGTGCAAAGCCTGCGCTACGGCGAGAACCCACACCAACAGGCAGCGCTTTATGGCAGCTTCTTTGATTGCTTTGAGCAGCTACAAGGTAAGGAATTAAGCTTTAACAACATCATCGACATCACCGCCGCGACCTACTTAATCGGTGAATTTCAAAAGCCCACCGTTGCTATTCTAAAGCACACCAACCCTTGTGGGGTGGCCTCGGCTGAAACGCTTCTCGAAGCATGGGAGGAGGCCTTTGTCACCGATCAGCAAGCGCCTTTCGGCGGTATCATCGTGGTCAACCAAACCATGGATGCCGACCTCGCTGTGATCATCAGCAAGATTTTCTGCGAGGTGATCATCGCACCGGCCTTCACGGAAGCCGCGCGTGAGGTATTCGCCAAGAAAAAGAATCTGCGACTGATGACAGTTAAAGCCAGCTTACCAGCGGACTCCTTACGAGAGATTCGCTCCGTAGTCGGTGGCGTGCTTATGCAAGACCGCGACACTATGCCGGATCGCCCCAGCGACTGGAAGATTGTCTCTAAGCGCCAGCCATCACCCGAAGAAATGCGCGCCATGACGTTTGGCTGGAACGTGGTCAAACACGTGAAATCCAACGCGATCGTTTACGCTGGTTGCGAGCGTACTCTAGGTGTCGGAGCAGGGCAGATGTCCCGTGTTGATAGCTCTAAGATCGCAGTCTGGAAGGCTGGCGAAGCTGGCCTTGACCTGAAAGGTTCCATCGTCGCATCTGATGCATTCTTCCCTTTCGCCGATGGCCTCATCGCCGCAGCCGAAGCCGGAGCCATCGCAGCGATCCAACCAGGCGGCTCCGTCCGCGACGACGAAGTGATTGCTGCTGCCGACGAGCGTGACATGGTCATGGTCTTCACTGGCAAGCGCCACTTTAAGCACTAATCGCATAGACTCATTCCATCAAAAAAGCGGGGCTGCAATGCTCGGCTTTTTCTATCTCTGCTTCGTTTTGATCTAGATGAGAGGCTCGATCCGAGACTCCAGATCGTCACACAACCTTTGCCATCGGGATTTTATTAGAGGTGGTCACTACTAATACAGGCACTTTAGTTTTGATCCAGATGTTTTGCTCTTTGAACAGCTTGGCTGTGACGGCTTCACAGGCCTCACCGATGGTTTTTACGGGCATACGTTGGCCCTTGGGCGTGGTGTTAAACTCGTAAGCTGCGTTGATGATGCGTTCGGGGCAAAGGCTTACACTGTCGTCTTCAGGGATCTGGACAACCCAGCCAGTAAGGTCTTTATCTTTCAGTTCGCCCTCGGCGTCGGCGATTAGGATAGAGAATTGCTTCTTCACAGGAGGCGGGCGATTGAGCTTTTCTTCCTCTTCGGCTTTAAGTTCCATCTCGATCTCTTGCATGATCTCGTTGACCTTGCGGATGTCGGGCTCGTTGCGCTGAAGAATGAATTTTAGGGTTTCGACGTCGATTTTTGGCATAGTCTTTCAGGATCAGGAATTTAGAAATGTAAGTTGATGCAGAGTCGATTATTTTTCTAATTCGAAAAGTAATTCGGATGTTTGGAGAACTTGGTTGTTGATATCAGGGCTATCAATGAAGGTGTATTCTCCCGTGTCGCCCCAGTCCCAAGTCTTGCCAGTTATGTAGTGACGCACAGGGAGGTCGGAATGGCTGCGGTCAATTTTAACGGTATCAGCCACAGTGCTGATGACTTGGGCGGACATGTTATCGGGATCTCGGCTAAGCTGCGAGAAGACCACTATATTCTCACTGTCGCGGTGGATCGATTCGATCTGGACTCGCCAGCCTGCATCGGGCGCATCCAGGCGCACCGTAATGGCTAAGTTCTCATCAGTTTCGGCGTTCGAATCGGGAGTTTGGGCGAGGGAACCCGCGACGACTTCCGCGACTAGGCTTGGATCAAAGTATTGACGAATGGCATGGTTCACCTCTTTGGCGGTCAATTGGCGAAGGAGGATCGGGTATTCGTCGATGTATTTGGGGTCAAAGCCGCGTTGTATGAAGCTGTGAACCTGCCCAGCAACGCTACCAGTAGTGGAGAGGCCGACGATGTAAGAACCAGTCAGAGTTTCAATGGCGGCCGCAACCTCCTCTTCGCTGACGCCATCGTCGAACCACTCCTGGACGACTTCGCGGGCGGCTTGAAGACCCTCATTTACGACACTGGGTGAAAAGCTAGCTGATAGGGTCCAATTGCCTTGAGTCAGAATATCGCCTTGATGACGAGCGCGGATGTCGTAGGTGAGGCCGCGGTTTTTGCGGACTTCTGTCATGAGTCGGGAGTGAAAACTGCCACCAAGGATGTAGTTGCCTACCATGAATGGGAGGTAGTCGCCATCAGTACGTTGCAGCCCGGTATTGAAACCGAAACGCGCTGCGACGCTGGTCTTGTCCTCGATATAAATACGTTCGGCGACTTCGGTATTTTCGTTGGGCAAGGTGTTGAGTTTTGGATAGCCGCTACCGCCTTCCCAGCCGTCGAAGGCGTTGCCAACAGCAGCCTTGAGTTGTTCAAAGTCGATGTCTCCTGCAAAGATTAGCTGCATCGAGGAGGTGCCATAGTGAGCATCGTGAAAGGCAGCTAGATCTTCGACTGTAGTGGATTCGATGTCAGCCTTTAGCTCGTTGATCGGCGAGCTGTAGTTGATGTGATCTTCGGGGTAGAGGATACGAGAGAGTAGAGCACCTGCACGGTAGTCAGGGTTATCAATGGCTTGTAGTAGACTAGCTTCTTGGCGACTTTTCAGAGTCTCGAGTACTTCGGTTTCGAAGGCTGGATTACGTAACTGATCGGCAAGAATTTGCATAAGAGAGCCGGCATCGGCACGAAGAAATTTACCCGAAAAGATTAGGCTTTGATCGCCCGAGCTGAAGCTCAGGTTAGCACCAAGCTGGTCGAGTTTTTCTGCGATTTGAAAGCGGTCTTGATTGTCCGTGCCCTTATCTAGCATGGCAGCAGTTAGCGTGGCAAGCATGGGAGCACCCGCTGGACTGAGGCTGTCGCCCGCGGCGATACTGCCGACGAAAGAGACGACGTTATCGATGGGAAGATCGATGGCAATGAGTTCAATGTTGCCAATCTGGGCGCTTTGCATGTGTGAGCCGAAATCAACGACAGGTTTGTTTGAAACCGAGGTCTTGGAGGAGCTTAGCTTGTCAGTCCCCACTGTGTTGTGTAATTCGCCGAAAATGGCGGGATCGCGGTAGTAATTAGGCGCGGGCATTGTATTTAGGCTGGCACTGAGGGTGTTTAGCACCTCGGGAACGAACCAACCAGTGGTGCAGTTGCGCTCGATAAAATATTTGGTGGCAACTTCTTTAAGGGCATCTGCGGAGACAGCTTGGATTGCCTCTGGTAAATTGACATAAGCCGACCAGTCACCCATCGCGATATTTTCGTTGATCTGATCAGCGATCCCATAGGTGCCGTCGCGTCCGTAGAAGGTCCCTGCCTGAATGACGGACTTAGCTCGTTCTAGTTCGTCGAGATCAACGCCGCCATTTATTAGAGTCTCGATCTCTTTAAGGATGACCGCTTCGGCTTCTTCGTGGGTAGCTTCAGGTGTTAGGTAGGCACCGAAAATAAAGAGACCTGGATCATGTAGTTGTGGCGCAAAGGTGAAAGTGGCGTTGGCTTTACCCTTGTCTTCAAGTGCACGGTAGAGACGTCCCGTCTTATCTGCTCCCAGTATTTGTTGAAGTAAGGTGAGGGCGGCCCAGTCTTCGTGCCTGCCTTCGGCCACCTTGTATCCAAGCATGACGACGCCGACCTGACCCGCGCGCTTGATCGTGACGCGACGCGGCCCGAGTTGTTCAGGTTCGGTCGTCTCGACTGCAGGAATGGCCTGCGGGGCAGAGGGAATTTTACCATATTGCTCGGCAATAGCGGCAAGTGTTTCAACTTTGTCGAAGCCACCGATCACGGTGATGACCGCGTTCTCTGGCCAGTAGTAGGTGTCGTAAAACTCGCGCAGCTTTTCGACGGAAGTGCTTTCGATATCTGAGCGCCAGCCAATAGTAGGGTGGCTATAAGGGTGCGCCATGTAGGCGGTGGCAAAGAGTTCTTTGATCAGTGTGCGCACGGGACTGTTCTCGCCACGCTCATATTCGTTATTCACCACGGTCATTTCTGAGGCGAGGTCTACCTCGCGGATCAAGAGACCGCGCATACGGTCGGCTTCGAGTTCAATCGTCATCGACACATATTCACTCGGCATAGTTGCGTAGTAATTGGTGCGGTCAAACCAGGTGGTGGCGTTGGCACGTGCGCCGATGCGCTCCATCTGGCTGGAATAATCGGAACCCTCGGCGCTATTAAATTTTTCAGTGCCCTTAAACATCATGTGCTCAAGAATATGCGTTGCCCCCGTCGTGCCTGTGACCTCGTTACGCGAGCCGACTTTGTAAGTCACCATGACAGTGGCTACGGGGAGTCCTTCATTTGGCATCAGTAGGATGCCAAGACCGTTAGAGCTGAGGCGATACTCTTCAATGCCGTCGAGTGTCTGGACGTGTTCGACGCCTTCGGGGATGGCTTGAACCAAGAGCGGCGAGGTTAGAGATATGGAAAGGAGGCAAGCGAGGACTGGTAAATCTAGGATTCTCATTACAAATCGAGTTCAAACATAAAATGGGCAGTCAACTACTCCATATAACGAAAGCAAGTTTATCAGACGCATTCCTAACGAAGTGTGTAGAAATAAGTCAAAATCTCTTAATTAAGCCAATAGACTCTCTAGTCGCCGGATTAATTCCTCACGCAATGGCTTAGCAGCCTCGCTCAACGCACGCTGCTGACGCTCATATTCGAGTTTTCCCGCAGAGGTCTCTACCTTGATTGGTTCGAAACCAAGCGAAGTGCAATCATAAGGGCTCGCCTGCATGTCGAGTTGCCGCGCAGTCAAGGCGTACTCAAAGCACTTCCATAGCAGCTCTGAGCCGACCCAAGGCATGCACTGAGTCGCTAGCTTGTAGAGATCCATGTTGGTGTGCAGGCAACCACATTGCTCGTTGTCTAAACGCGTGTCTTTACCTGGTTGGTTGCGGTTAAAACCTATTGCGTCTGGGCTAAAGAATCGGAACGCATCAAAGTGGCTGCATTGAATCGGACGGCTTCGCACAAAGGCATCCGTCGCATCTTGAGAGAGCCGCAAAGGCAGTCGCTCTGCGTGGCGGACTTCGCTTTCTGTATCACCTTGGTAGACCATGGCCCATTCGTGCATACCGAAACAGCCAAATGTGGCTGGACGGGCACTTACATTTTGGCAGAGGAGCAGCGCCATTTCTAATCGATGCCGCGTCGTCTCCTTCATCCGTGAGCGATCCAGTAATGTGCAGCCATTTTCAAGGCGATAGTAGGCTTCTTTAAAAGTCTCGCCAAGGGCTGCTTCCTCAAGCCTAACGCCATGTCCCGGATGCCATGCCTCTAGGTGTGAGGGCTTGTTTCGGTAGTAGATAAACAAAAAGTCGTAGATCGGGTGCATTTGCCCAGAGGCGCGCCGCTTACGATAGGGCATCGTCCAGTGTTCCGCTCGCTCTCGGTGCTTTGTGGCGAGCTGCTTCCATTTCTTAGAGCTAAGAATAATGCCCCCGCTTGTAGAGTGGCTCGGTGTGTTTTGGCAGTCCGCATGCGAAAGCCCCAAGTCTGGAATCTCCGTCTTCATTGTTCAGAGGCATTTTTTGGCAGCTCATCTGCCTGCACTACGTAATAGAGCATGATTACCCAACAGAGCATGAGCGGATAAAGTAGGGTGCAAAGCATTATAGACCCAGCGATGCCGATGCCCACGCCGACCCACATGCTGAGCATGTCCATCACGACCAAAATACAGACCGGAATAATGACTAGAATGATCGAAAGCACATAGCCGATCGAAGTTGTTCCAAAGTAAAATCCAGATTCCTCTTTTTCTAGTTCCATCCCGCAATTGGAACAGCGCTTGTGGAGACGGAACCAGTTCTTAAACATACCAAATTGTCCGCAATTAGGGCAACGCCCCGTCAGCGCACGACTGAAAATTTCGCCACGCTCGATTTTCATCATTCGCTGACCAGTTCTGCGCCCTTAATTAAGCGACAAAAGACTTTCTTCGAGGCGTTCTTGTGATGGCCATCCTTGGTGTCGGGTTTGAGCATTTCTTTATAGCCTACCGAGAGACGCTCTAGATCGACAATGCGCAGGTAGACCGACATACCCTCGTAGCTATGGACCTCGGGGGAGGTCTTCCAAATCTGTCCTTGTGCTAATTTCATTGGCACACGCAATCGTGCGCATCACGTGCTGGCAATATTCTAAATGCGCTATGCTTGCCTTTGCCGATGGCAAGCATAGCTATGAAAGATCTTCTATTAATGAATCAAAGACCCATGAAATATTTACGCCCTCATTTCAAAGCCTACCTGACACTTATCCTATCCATCAGCGGTTTTCAGTTGACCTCCATTGCTTCGGAAAAGGATACCTATGATATGTTAGACACTCCAAAAGACGTAAATTCTGTTCCATCCGATGCCGAGGTCACCGCTTCGGGTCTTGCCTCCCGCGTGCTCACTGCGGGCACTGGCACCGAATCGCCCGTTGCTGCGGACACCGTCACGGTGCACTACAGCGGTTGGACGACCGATGGAAATCTCTTTGATAGCTCAGTAGAGCGTGGCGAGCCGGCTAGCTTCCCGCTCAATCGCGTAATCAAGGGCTGGACGGAAGGTCTTCAGCTCATGGTCGTTGGGGAGAAGCGTCGCTTCTGGATTCCTGCCGATCTCGCTTATGGCGAAAACCCTGGCGGCGGTCGTCCCGGAGGCCTGCTAGTTTTTGATGTTGAGTTGCTCGGTATCGAAAAAGCACCCGAGCCACCCAAGGTGCCCGAAGATGTCGCCGCAATCCCTGCGAGCGCAGAAGTCCGCGAGAGCGGCCTCGCTTCGCGTAAACTTTCCGATGGAACCGGCAGCGCCCATCCGACCAAGGCCGACATGGTTACCGTGCACTACAGCGGTTGGACAACTGACGGCGAAATGTTCGACAGCTCGGT
>QOOZ01000024.1 GCA_003331195.1 Puniceicoccaceae bacterium
TACTAATCGACTCCTATCATTGGGGATATTTGTATATCAACTCCAGCCGAAGCTAGGAGGGAAACTGGCGAATTACCAGGTTTTGACAGTCCGTTGAGGGCAAAGAGTCGCTTTGAATAACACTCGAGATTTACCTGCTGAAGAGGATAGGGTTCGTGATGAACTTGCCCCGACATTAATTGTGTCTTTTTTTTATTGTAAGCAAAGAGACGGTAGCGCTCGGCGAGAAAGAAATCTAAACTACCTGGCTCAGCGTTAAACGTTTCACCCACCCTCTTCCATTCGTATTCCTGTGGCGTATCCCAATCTGTCCCCATCCATAGTTCTGACCGATAAGAACGGAGACTTCCTTTGTCTTCGATCTGGATTCGCGCAAGCCGGTAGTTCAGATGAAAGAAAGTGCGCGCGATCCAGTTTGGTAAACGCTTAGGCGTGTCTAGAGAGTAAAACCAAACTCCTGGCCTTCCATGCTTGTCGACTACGTAAGTACGGAGATTGAGCTCTGGGAAATTAGATAAGCCAGGAACAGGAGGCAAAAACCGAGGACGAACATTTCGCATCGAAAAAGGCACTATCCCTATCCAGGCCATGCCATCAAAAGTATCTACTCGTAAGCCAGGCGGTAAAACCTTCGCTATAATTCGAGGATCAAATGCCCAGTGAAGGAAGAGCAACTCTTCCCATCGCTGGTACATGATAGTCGGTAGTTTTGGTAAGTCCCGCTCCGCTAAACGATTTTGGATTGGCAGAATGTCAGAACCTAATTGCATAGGAAACTATCGAGACTAGAGACGGAACATAACACCTTAACATTAAAGAAAGACCAATGTGCGTGTTAGGATAAGCGGCATTATTTCTCAGATTCGAGAAGAATTTTGTATTCTACTGAATCAACTAGGGCTTCCCAGGTCGCTTCAATAATGTTATCACTCGCACCGACAGTGCCCCAAATTTCATTACCATCCGTGGATTCGATTTGAACACGGATAATAGCGTCCGCGCCGTGTTGGCTTTCGAGTATGCGTACCTTAAAGTCAATCAGCTCGACGTCCATAATCTCGGGAAAGACTGGAGCGATTGCTCTGCGCAGGGCATCATCAAGTGCACCGACAGGGCCGTTGGCCTCAGCTACCGTGTGATGAATTTGGTCGTCGATCTTAACTTGCACAGTCGCCTCTGAAACGGTGCGTTTGAGTGCAGGCTGGTGACCGACCATGACGCGATAATCGATCAGCTCAAAATCATTCTTCTTACCTTTGAGGAATCGATTAAGTAGAAGCTTAAAAGAAGCATCCGCGGCCTCGTAACCATATCCGCGGAACTCTAGCTCCTTTAATTCAGCTAGAAAATCTTTCAGTTCAGGAGAACGAGCATCGAGATCGACTCCGATTTCTTTGGCTTTCATCATGACGCTACTTCGACCCGACATGTCGGAAACTAATACGCGCGTACGATTACCAACAAGCTCGGGTTCGATGTGTTCATAGCTATGTTTAACTTTTGCAGCAGCATCGGCATGCACTCCGCCTTTGTGAGCAAAAGCAGCGGGTCCAACAAAAGGAGCCGAATTATCCGAGGAGCGATTTGCCATTTCATCTACGAAGAGTGAAAGGTCACGGATTTGATTCAGATTGGCAGCACACTTTAGTTCCTTATCCATTTTTAGGATCAAATTGGGAATGATCGTAGTAAGGTTGGCATTGCCGTTACGTTCACCAACACCGTTGATCGTGCCTTGCACGAGAGCTGCGCCAGATTCGACCCCCGCTAGCGATACAGCTACACCAAGCCCAGAGTCATTGTGACAGTGTACACCGATGGGCGTATCGGGGAAGTGAGCGATGACTTTGGCAACGATTTCATTGACCTCGCTCACGAGCTTGCCGCCATTAGTATCGCAGAGTGTGAGATTGATCGCGCCACCACGTTTAGCCGATTCGAGAGTTTGTAGAGCGTATTCCGAGTTATCGCTAAAGCCGTCAAAAAAATGTTCTGCATCGTAGATGACTTCGCGCCCATTATCCGTCAGGAAACGGACGGAATCTTCAATCATTTTGAGATTTTCTTCCGCAGTAGTGCGAATTACCTCGGTGACATGCAATAGCCAAGTCTTACCGAAGATAGTGACGACAGGTGTGTTTGCATTGAGTAAAAGTTTGAGTTGCGGGTCCTCTTTAGCGCTAAGGCTGGCACGACGAGTTGAACCGAAGGCAGTGATTTTTGCGTTTTTAAGATTTAAACACTTAGCTTCCTCGAAAAAGGCCATGTCACGTGGATTAGAGCCAGGCCAACCGCCTTCAATATAATCAACACCGAATTGATCTAATTTCTCTGCAATCCGGATCTTTCCAGCTACAGTGAAAGAGACTCCCTCGCCCTGCGTGCCGTCACGTAAGGTAGTGTCGTAGATTTTGATGCTTTGTGTCATAATGATGCAGAACTTGAATAACGAAAGAAAAACAATGTTTAGCAGTGATGGGCGCAAACAAAAAGACGCCCCGTAAAATCGGAGCGCCTTATAAAGTGGCAGGCTCACAGGGATTTGAACCCCGACTGACGGTACCAAAAACCGAAGTGCTACCATTACACCATGAGCCTAAGCAAAGTCGGGAGAGTAGAAACCAAGACCTTATCGTCAAGTAATCTATTCAATATTTTATCAGATATTACCCTGTAAAGAACAAGTAAAGTAGAGCAGGCTTGATATTGACGTATCGTTCAAGAATTCAGAATCTTTGTGCATGAGGTCATGGTAATATGAAGGTCTCAAATTTAATGGATACGACTCTCATACTCATTCTCACTCCGTTCATTACGGCTGGCATCGGTTGGCTAACAAATTGGGTGGCCATCCAAATGCTTTTTCACCCGCGCAAATCGATTCGTGTGTTATTTTGGAACTGGCAAGGGTTGATACCGCGCCGCCAGAAGCAGCTGGCCGCAGAATCAGCGGAAATAATTGAGCGCGAAATTCTTCAGCAACATATGATTCTGCATGAAATCAAAAAAATAGAGCTCGGTCCTTACTTAGAAGATACTGCTAAAACAATTGTCTGGGAGAGAATCGGCCCCCAATTACGCGCGATCCCCCTACTCGGTGGATTTATCAACGACATCACGCTTGCGAAATTCGAAGTCATTGCCGCGGCATCTATGAAAGAAGAAGCAGGACCACTGATGGAAAAAGTGGCCACTCAGTTTGAAGATACGGTCAATCTAAAGCAAATGATTGAAAATAATATTGCAGCCTTCGATCTAGACCGCCTCGAGACTATCGTTAAGCAAGTCGCTGGCCGCGAGTTTCGCACAATAGAGCGCCTCGGTGCAGTTCTTGGCTTTATCATAGGTTGCTTGCAAGTCGCCCTCTTCTGGACCACAGGTGCGATACAATTTTAAATTAATTCACCAATGACCAGTCTGGACAGATCCAAGCTAATATACTGCAGTTCTCGATTTCAAGCCCGTCGTCGTGACACTCGTGTTATCAATGTTGGTGGCATCTACATTGGAGGGGACAATCCGATCCGCATCCAGTCGATGACGACGACGAAGACGCAAGACATTGATGCTACAGTATCGCAGACCCTTGCACTGGCAGAGGCGGGTTGCGAGATTGTCCGAATCACTGCGCCTAACAAGGCTGCAGCCGCAGCTCTGGGAGTAATCTCCAAAAAAGTACGCGCGGCGAAATGCGAGGTGCCGCTCGTTGCTGATATCCACTTCCTGCCATCAGCAGCGATGGAGGCGGCTAAACACGTCGATAAGGTACGTATCAACCCCGGCAACTACGCTGACAAAAAGAAATTCGCTGTTCTCGAATATACCGATGCCGCTTATGACGAAGAATTAGAGCGCTTGCATGAAGCCTTCTCCCCTATCGTGCTCCGTTGCAAAGAGCTTGGCCGCGCCATGAGAATCGGCACCAATCACGGTTCTCTCTCAGATCGTATCATGAATCGCTATGGCGACAGTCCTCTGGGCATGGTCGAGTGTGCGCTTGAATTTATCCGCATTGCCGAGAGTCACAATTATCAAGACATCTGCCTCTCTATGAAGGCCAGTAACCCGAAGGTGATGATCGAAGCTTACCGCCTTGCGGTCGCTCGTATGAATCAAGAAGGTATGAATTATCCCCTCCACCTTGGAGTAACCGAAGCGGGTGACGGCGAGGACGCACGGGTTAAAAGCGCAATCGGCATCGGTACTCTGCTCAATGATGGCCTCGGCGACACAATCCGCGTCTCCTTAACCGAAGACCCTATCTACGAAGTGCCCGTTGCCCGCGACCTAGCTGACAAGGCAATGACACACTGGAAGCAACAATCCGAAGTGCCCCTATCTGAGCTCACGAACGATAGTATCAACCCTTACGATTTTAACAAACGCTCAACACGTGTTGTTCAGCTCAGTTCGAAGTGCGCCATAGGCGGAGAAAGCACTCCCGCCGTCATCGTCAAGACGCATCACGCGATCAGCGAAACGCAGTCGATCGTTCAAGATGTTTGCGCGACTCAGATGAAGCTTAAAGATATTAAAATAGAGGGCCTTCAAGTCGTCATCAATGTCGCCCATGATTTGGATCAGTTCGCACTTCTTTACGAAGCCCTCAATACAGTTATAGAATGCTTTGTCCTTGAGATCGGTCGCGCAGTCGATGTCTCCCATCTTGAAAATTTTACTTGGCCAAAAAACGGCTTAGCAGGGATTATGCTACTTCAGCACATTCCCAAAGAAGACGCCTATTACGCAGCGACACTCTTACAATTTTGCCGTGACATGAAGTTTAACTGCGCGATCGATTGCACCGCCTTCGACCTGCATGAAGAGATCGGCGCACAACTCGCGCCCATGGGTAGCGAGCGCCTCATTTTAAGCAGGGGCATGACTTACGACGGCGTCTGCAATCAGAATAATCATCCTATTGGTAGTTATCGCGCGCTTGCCGAGGTCGTACGAGATTTTCTTCCCGATGTTCCCATCTGGATTCGCAATACAGCCAGTAACACACTTGCACCCAAAGACTACTTTTCAGACCGCCTGCTGGAGGCCAGTATGCTGATTGGCGCGACCCTATGTGATGGAATTGGCGACCTTATCAGCATAGAGACTGAGCCTCTACTGGATAAGGCCACAACCCTTGCTTACAATATCCTGCAAGGTTCCCGCGCACGAATTACCAAGACCGAATTTGTCGCTTGCCCTAGTTGTGGGCGGACACTCTTCGACCTACAGAGCGTCACTCAAAATATTAGAAGTCGCACCGATCATCTCAAAGGTGTGACCATCGCGATCATGGGTTGCATCGTTAACGGTCCAGGCGAAATGGCCGACGCTGACTTTGGCTATGTTGGCGGTGCTCCAGATAAGATTAACCTCTACGTTGGCAAAGAGTGCGTCAAATACAACGTCCCCGCCATTGAAGCCCTGGATCGACTGATCGAGCTAATCAAAGAAAACGGCAAGTGGGTCGATCCTAACTAAGGTATGAGCTCGAAACCGCTTCCTTTTGTCACTATTAAAATTATAAAATCTGACTGAGATTCTAAATTTAGAGGACACAGTTCAAAAATATGGTAGATTCGAACTGTAAGGGTTATTTATTTCAGACACCGTTTCCTTTTTTTTATAAGGAAGTCTATTCAATGCCGTTTCTTTTTTGTGTTTGATTCAAACCAAGAAGCCGCAAACAGGGTCCTTCATACTTTCTTACCGCGAGCCG
Source organism: Puniceicoccaceae bacterium (assembly GCA_003331195.1). Classification (GTDB taxonomy): domain Bacteria; phylum Verrucomicrobiota; class Verrucomicrobiia; order Opitutales; family Coraliomargaritaceae; genus Thalassobacterium. The sequence continues at coordinate 5,720 of QOOZ01000024.1, forward strand.
GCAGCGAATACGCGAGCACTCGAAACTACGACTATGGGTTCATGCGACGTGAAAACGTGTCAATGCTGTCGCCATGGATACGGATTCGCATGCTTCCTGAGTGGCAAATTTTAAGTGCCGTTTTAGATGTTCACTCTAAGTCTTCCGCGTCTAAGTTCATTGACGAGGTTTGCTGGCGTACTTATTGGAAGGGCTGGTTAGAGTTACGCCCCTCGGTCTGGAAAGACTATATCTCAGAATTAGCTGAGGATCGAGAACGTTGTAAAAAAGATGTAGATTACACACAGATAATTACAGCACGTAGCGGGATAGCCGCAATGGACGCCTGGACTAGTGAACTGATCGAGACTGGTTACCTGCATAATCACACTCGTATGTGGTATGCCAGCATATGGATACACACACTCAAGCTGCCTTGGACGCTGGGCGCGGATTTCTTTTTAAGGCACTTACTCGATGGGGACGCTGCTTCTAACACACTGAGCTGGCGATGGGTGGCGGGGCTGCACACCCAAGGGAAAGTCTACCTCGCTCAAGAATCAAATATTTGTAAATTCACAGCAGGACGGCATGCGCTTGAGATACCTCTCGCAACACAGTCAGCTGAGATCAAAACTAGTCAAAAAAATACGACCCCCAGGATACTAGCAGCCTATGATGAACCGATTCCAAGCGGGCGAGTCGGATTACTTGTCCACGAGGATGACCTGTCAGCAGTAAATTGGCTGGCCGCTTCATCTGAGCTAGTTGCAGTCGCAGGTATGCTTCCATTAGCCGCTTACCAGAAGTATGGTATTGAAGAAAAAGTAATACAATTCCGCTCTGACTGTATGCGTTCTTTATTACCTGAAAAAGCAGAGATATTTAATTGCCCAAAAAAAGTGGCTGAATGGGCGCATTTACAAAAACTCGATGCAGTCATAATGGCCGCCCCCCCCGTTGGCATCTGGGACGATCTAATCTTAGATTTGGAGTCTTCGCTCGCGGCACTTGGGCTTGTAGTAATTAAGCGACGTCATTGGTGGGATGCTCACTTTTATCCAGCCGCAGGTGCGGGTTTTTTTAAATATAAAAAATTAATCCCCTCTGCGCTCGACAAGCTGGTAGACCAAGCAACCAACCTATGAAGACCATTTACAAAAATGCCATGTTAGGCTCACTCGCAGCTGACGCTCTATCTATGCCAGTTCACTGGTATTATGACACACACAAGCTAGATCGTGATTATGGCCTACTGACGGGCTACGTTGCACCTAAAAATCCGCATACCGATAGCATTCTCTGGCGCTCGCACTACAATCCACGGAACGAGAAGGGCAACATACTCCACGATCAAGTGAAGTATTGGGGTCGACGCGGGGTTCACTATCACCAGTTTTTGGCAGCGGGTGAAAACACTATCAACTATCAGTTGGGGAAAGAGCTTTATCTGAACATACTCCAGAATGGTGCCTACGATTCAAATAAGTGGTTGCTTCGTTATATTGACTGTCTTCTAGAAAAGGGGTGGCATCAGGACACCTATCTTGAAGAATATCACCGTGCTTTTTTCGATAACTATGCAAAAGGCGTAGCTCCTTCAAATTGTGGGATCGACGACCTACATATAGGTGGACTCAGCCATGTTCCCTGTCTTTTAGCTGGGCTCATTGAAACAGGTGTAACTGGTCTCGATGAGCAATTGTTTCAGGTAGAAAAGCACGTTCGATTGACGCATCGAAACCGATATGTGAGCGAAGCCGCTGCCGCAATGACTCGTATCCTTTATTCTCTTGGGGATGGTATCGACTTGCTAAAGGCATTAGAATGCCACGCAAAAGCCTGGGCATCCGCAGGGCAGTTTGACACATGGACTCATTTCCCTGACCGAACCGTAATCGGTCGTCATCTGACGATGGCATGCTACTTGCCCGAATCATTCACCGCTAGTCTCTACCTATGTTGGAAATATGCGAACGACTTTAACTCAGGTATTCTTGCAAATGCACATTGCGGCGGTGATAATTGCCACCGAGGAGCAGTGGTTGGCGCACTCCTTGGTGCCGCTAATGGCGTGCCAGACAAATGGAAAGAGGGCTTAACGAAAATCCCCTTCTAATCTAAAGTTACTATCTATCGTCCTTCAGACCCGGGACACGTATTCCCTTGAATATGGTATTGTATGACTAGCCTGCCTCTTCACGCGCAGCCTTAGTCATGCGTACGACGTTACGGACTGTGTTTTTGGTGATGATCTTACCCCCTGTGCTACGACCTCGCACGGAAAGATTTTTGAAGAGCACTTCTTCCTCAATCTTGCGTAATCTAGGCGCTGGCTTGAGGTTGATCTTCACCGCGTCAGGTTCGCCATTTTCAGTCGGATAGCATGAGATGTAGAAGACGCGTGATCCAGGCTTACCTTTAGTCAAGTCATACTCCTTGTCTCGCGTGACACCACCTGTGGTGAAGTGCTTGGCTAGAGTCGAACCCGTTCTTCCGTCACGATAAACCATGCAATAGGTTAAGGCATTAGGCTCTGCGCGATTGAAGATATCTATATACAAAATATTCTTACCGAAGAATGCTTTCTCACTAACTTTACTGACGATGAGTTTACCCTCCTGATTGATCGCAATAACGTCATCGAGCGACGAGCATTTACAAACGGATTCATCCTTCTTCATACTTGTGCCAGCGAAGCCTTCCTTCTTGTCGACGTAAAGCGTCTCGTTAGCGATGACGACGTCTTGGGCGACGACTTTTTTAAAGGATGACAGCTCTGTCTTACGCTCACGTCCCTTGCCATATTGCTTCTTCAATTCGGTAAACCATTTGATGGCATATTTTGTCAAGTATTTGAGATGCTTTTGAGTTGCTTCGATGTCTTCTTCGAGGCCCTTAATCTGTTCGTCGGCACGTAAGGTGTCGAATTTGGAGATGCGCTTAATCTTAATTTCGAGTAAACGAAGAATGTCATCTTTGTTTATCTGACGTTTAAATACTTTTTTGTAGGGCTTGAGGCCTACATCTACGGTGGTGATGACGGATTCCCAAGTCTCCTCTTCTTCGATCCGACGGTAGATCCGCTTTTCAATGAAGATTTTCTCGAGAGAGCTAAAATGCCACTTCTCTTCAAGCTCCCCGAGTTGGATTTCGAGTTCGAGTTGGAGAAGGTTGCGTGTTTTTTCAGTAGCGAGATAGAGTAGATCCTGGGCGGAGAAGAAATGAGGCTTTTCGTTTTCAACCACGCAAATGTTAGTCGAGACAGAGAGTTCGCAATCGGTAAAAGCATAGAGAGCTTGCTCCACTGTTTCGGGATCGGAGCCAGGGGGTAGATAAATGAGGATTTCGACGAGGTCGGCTGTGTTATCCTCTACGCGTTGAATCTTAATTTTACCCTTTTCGTTAGCCAATATAATAGAGTCGATCAGGCTAGTTGTTGTTTTGCCAAACGGAAGCTCGGTGATGGCGAGCAGGTTCTTCTTACGAGCTTCAATCCTGGCGCGAACTTTTACACGGCCACCACGTTTACCATTATTATACTCGGAGACGTCTGCGATGCCGCCGCTCGGAAAGTCGGGCACGAGTTCGGGCTTCTTTTTTCGAAGGAGCGCAATACAGCCGTCGAGTAGCTCAGTGAAATTGTGTGGTAGAATCTTGCAGGAAAGTCCTACTGCAATGCCTTCAGCACCTTGAGCGAGGAGTAGCGGGAATTTAACGGGGAGCGTTTCTGGCTCTTTATTACGACCGTCATATGAGGATAACCAATTGGTCGTCTTGGAATTAAAGACCACATCGAGAGCAAACTTAGAAAGGCGGGCCTCAATGTAACGTGAGGCAGCAGCAGAGTCACCTGTTAGAGTATTACCCCAGTTACCCTGCATATCGATAAGAAGTTCTTTTTGCCCTAATTGCACCATTGCGTCAGCAATCGAGGCATCACCATGTGGGTGATACTTCATGGTGTTACCGATCACATTGGCCACCTTATTGTAACGACCATCTTCCAACTCGCGCATAGAATGTAGGATTCGGCGTTGAACAGGCTTCAGACCGTCATTGGCATGGGGAACTGCACGTTCTAGAATCACGTAACTGGCGTAGTCGAGGAACCAATCGCTGAACATTTCATCGACATGACCAGAGTCTGTCTTGAGGGCAAAAATGTCATCGTCTGAGAGCGGCTTTGTTTCGCCAGACTCGGAATGCTCGTCGAACTCGAGTTCAAAATTGTCTTTCTGGGGAGTCTTTTTACGTGGCATGGAGGGTTCTAAGGTCAGGGAAGCAAAATTTACTCTCGAAAATTCAAATAATAAGGAAAAACGAAAAAGGTAGAATAGCGAGTCCGACTCAAGGAGATTCGTTGATGAATATATTTTCAGATGACTGAGGCTTTTTTCTTACCATTGGCATGCCCGGTGCTAAACTTATTAAATGTCAAATATAGCTTCACCCCACACATCCCATAAAGCACTACTTAAATGGGTCAAAAAGATGGTCTCTATGTGTAAGCCACGCGCTGTCCACTGGTGTGACGGTTCTCAAGCAGAAGCCGATTCACTCTTTGCGATGATGGTCGATAAGGAAGTTTGTATTAAACTAGACGAAGTGAAACGGCCCAATAGCTACCTATTCCGATCGGATCCTGACGATGTGGCTCGAGTTGAGTCGAAGACATTTATCTGCTCACAAAGCAAAGATGCTGCAGGCCCCACTAATAATTGGGAGGAGCCGCGGGTCATGCGGCGCAAACTGAAGCAATTGTTTAAAGGCTGCATGCACGGGCGCACAATGTATGTCATACCATTTAGTATGGGCCCAATCGGTGGTCCGATATCGAAGATTGGCGTCGAATTGACTGATTCGCCCTATGTAGTCGTCAATATGAGGATCATGGCGCGGATTGGTGCGCCTGTGCTCGACATGTTAGGTTCGGACGGATTCTTTATTCCTTGCTTGCACTCGGTGGGATGTCCGCTGGATGAGGGCGTTGAAGATGTTGCCTGGCCTTGCAATCCTCAAGATACGCACATCGTCCACTTCCCTGAAGAACGCACTATCGTCTCCTACGGATCTGGCTACGGAGGTAACGCCCTACTCGGCAAAAAGTGCCTTGCGCTGCGGATCGCATCGACTCTCGCCCGTGATGAGGGATGGATGGCCGAACATATGCTTATACTAGGAGTTGAAGAGCCAGACGGCACTAAGTCCTATGTGACGGCGGCCTTCCCTAGCGCTTGCGGTAAAACGAATTTTGCCATGCTCATTCCGCCTGAAGAAATGAAGGGTTATAAAGTTACTTGCGTAGGCGACGATATCGCCTGGATCAAGCCTGGAAAGGATGGCTGTCTTTATGCGATCAATCCCGAGGCTGGTTTCTTTGGTGTCGCACCAGGCACATCCGAGGGTACAAATCCCAGTGCGATGGCTTCTTGCTCAAGGGATACTATTTTTACTAATGTTGCACTTACAGACGACGGCGACATCTGGTGGGAGGGGATGACCGAGGATGCACCTGCACATTTAATAGATTGGAAAGGTAAAGACTGGTCACCTGACAGCGAAACCCCCGCCGCGCATCCAAACAGTCGCTTCACTGCGCCCGCCGCGAACTGCCCTGTGATAGACCCCGACTGGGAGAAGTCTGAGGGCGTGCGCATCCATGCGATGATCTTTGGTGGTCGCCGCATGAATGACGTGCCGCTCGTTACGCAGTCATTCAACTGGGGACATGGCGTTTATCTAGGTGCTACCACTGGCTCGGAAATCACGGCAGCGGCTGAAGGCAGTCTTGGCCAAATACGCCGTGATCCAATGGCGATGCTTCCTTTTTGCGGCTATCATATGGGCGACTACTTTAGTCACTGGATAAAAATGCAGCGAACGCTCAGCGAGACCCCCCTCATTTTTAACGTGAACTGGTTCCGTAAGAATTCAAAAGGCATGTTCATGTGGCCAGGTTTTAGCAATAACATGCGACCACTACGCTGGATTGTTGAACGTGCCAGAGGTCGTGCTGGAGCGAAAGAAACAGCCATCGGTTGGATGCCGCGCTATAGTGATCTCGACTGGCGTGGTCTCGACATGTGTGAAGAGGATTTTGACGAGCTTATGCATATTGACCGCGATCGTGCACGTATGCAGACACTTCCGCACGAGGAACTTTTTTTAAAGCTCCATAGTCACCTACCCAAAGAGATGATTTTCCAACGCGAGTTGTTAATTTCAAGGCTCTAGAGTGGGTAGTCAGGAATTAGCTCCGACGAATATGCGTAGATTTTCGAGATCTTTCGAGCTAAGTGCGTCTCCCAACACTATGCCTAGTCTCGGTTTTTGGAACTAGGCTTATCCCCTAGGCTAAATTCCCATAATTAAGGTTGGAAATAAGCAGTTCTATGGTTGAACATATTGGTAATTATGCCCCGCATTTACTTATCACCCCCAGATATAAGCCCTCGAGACCATGCGAGCGTAGATGCTGTATTGACTTCTAACTGGGTTGCTCCTACCGGCCCTGCGCTAGATTTATTCGAGTCGGCAGTCGCGGCTCGCGCCAACCGCCAGCATGCTGTTGCGCTTAACTCAGGTACAGCCGCTCTTCATCTAGCTCTGCAAATTTTGGGCGTCGGTACAGGTGATGCGGTGATCTGCCCCACATTTACTTTTGCAGCGAGTGCCAACCCAATCTGCTATCTTGGTGCTGAACCAATCTTTGTCGATAGTGAGCCACGAACATGGAACATGGATTCAGTGCTCTTGGAGCAAGCACTCAAACAAGCTAGTAATATCAAAGCCGTCATCGTCGTGAATCTATACGGGCAATGTGCCGAAATGGAAGCCATTCTAGAAATCTGTGCAAAATACGATGTGCCACTGATTGAAGACGCAGCCGAAGCACTCGGGGCAAGCTACTGCGGACGACCTGCGGGTTCAATGGGTGCGTTTTCCTTTTTCTCATTTAATGGCAACAAGATTATTACCACCTCTGCAGGTGGCATGTTGCTGTCAAACGATAGTGAGTCCATTGCGCATGCCCGCTATTTGGCCACACAAGCTCGTGAACCTGAAGCCCACTACGAGCACAAAGCAGTTGGCTATAATTATCGAATGAGTAATTTACTCGCAGGGCTCGGAAATAGTCAGCTAGCCGATCTTCAACGCCGTATCGATATCCGTCGTGCTCATTTCGAGGCATACCACGCTGAACTAGGTGCGCTACCCGGCATTGAGTTTATGCCTATCGCGGACCCTGAAGCTGCTAACTATTGGCTCACCTGCCTAACTGTAGATAGCGAAACCAGCGGTAGTTCACGCGACGCTCTGATAGCTGCGCTGGAAGCAGCCGATATCGAAGCGCGCCCACTCTGGAAACCGCTACACCTTCAGCCCGTTTTCAAAGAGAAAATGTGCCACGGCGGAGAACTGGCGGCAGGGCTCTTCAAAAATGGTATTTGCTTACCGAGCGGTTCCGCTATGCATCAGTCTGATCGCGAAGCTGTAATTACCACAATCAAAGCAACTTTAGCTCAAGGTTGATCTAAATTATGGGCGCCAATGTTATAGTTAAATACCTCAACCTGAGGACGCTTTTTTTGATTGTTTTTTATGCTATCGTTTCGCTAGCCAGTTACTGGTTTGCCTACGAATTACGCTTCGATTTTAATGTCCCAAGCAATCATGCAGTCGATCGAGTTAACATGGTCGGATGGATAGTTGGTCTTCAATTGATGCTACTTTTAGCCAGCGGACAGTTAGACTCAATTTTGTCTTATTTTCGTTTGCCAGATGTGTTTCGCCTTTTCGGCGGCCTTTTTTTAAACGCACTCATCCTGCTATCAATGTGGTATGTCTATAAAGGTGTAAACGTACCCCCACGCGCTGTCATCCTCACCTACTTCTTAATCAGCCTTCTTTCCATCGCGGCTTTTCGAATTTTTATGCGCGTTAAATCTAGCCGGGGCATCGAAGATTGGCTCACGATGGACGCCTCCGAGAACGTGATTATTATCGGTGCGGGCGAAGTCGGTGCGGGCCTTTGCTCGGACTTAATGAATAAGGCTCGTCTTGGTATGCGTCCAGTCGCCTTTCTCGATGATGACGTAAGAAAGATCGGTCGCTATGTTCACGGTGTTTTAGTTGCTGATGCAGTCGATGAATTAGCCACAATTGCCAAGAGCTATAATACCTCAAAAGTGGTCATAGCATTTCCATCAGCATCGGCTAAACGTATGCGCCATGTCGTTGAACTAGCTCGTGATGCAGGACTTTCTGTCGACATTGTGCCCGCTCTAACTGATCTTGTTAGCGGGCGAGCCGAGCTCTCTCAACTTCGTCCAATACAGCTCGAAGACCTCCTAGGTCGTGACGCAGTTGACCTTAACTCTGGAGGAATCCTTACATTGCTACACGGTAAGCGTGTCATGGTTACGGGAGCAGGTGGCAGTATCGGTAGTGAATTAGTCGCTCAAATACTCGACTACTCTCCCCATAGCCTGCTTTGCATTGATCAGGCAGAAATTGCCATTTTCAATCTCCAACAAAATGTTCTAAAAGTAAAAGATTCAAGTGAGACGCGAGTGACCACTCAAGTAATCGATATTCTTCATGCCGAACAATTAGAGAAAGTCTTCGCTCAGCATCGCCCGGAGGTCGTCTTTCATGCAGCGGCACACAAGCACGTCAATCTGATGGAGGCTCAGCCTGCCGAGGCTCTGCGTAATAATTTCTTTGCCACCCAGCAGCTCGCACGGATCGCGAGCCAATGCAAAGTCGAGCGGTTTATTTTAATTTCTACCGATAAGGCAATTAATCCTACTAGTGTGATGGGCGCGAGCAAACGACTGGCTGAACTTTCACTGACTGCTCAGCAGAATTCGGACACCAACACCACGATGTTCATGGCCGTTCGCTTTGGTAACGTACTTGGTTCATCTGGAAGTGTGGTCACGATCTTTCGTAATCAAATCGCAGGAGGTGGTCCCATAACAGTAACTGACCCAAATGTCACCCGCTTCTTTATGACGGTGGAAGAAGCAGTCGGCCTAGTCCTGCAGTCAGCAACTGAAGGAACTGGCGGCGATATCCTTGTGCTAAACATGGGCGATCCTGTCAAAATACTAGATGTCGCGCGTCAAATGATCGCTTTGAGCGGCCTGCGGGAAGGTACGGATATCGGCATTGAGTTCACAGGCCTTCAAGCTGGTGAAAAGCTATTTGAAGAAGTGCAGCATCTTAGTGAAACATTAGAGGTCACGCAGCATCCTTGCGTCATGCGGTTCGTTGCCCCAAATGATTCACAAATAAACATGAGCCAAATCTCTCAAGATTTAGAATCTGCGATGATCAGTTCGAATGTAGCAGTCATTAAAGACGCGATTCAAAAACACATCCCCGAATACACGCCGTCGGTCGAAGTTTGAATTGACAAATTTATACGGCCACACCTTTTAGCCATTCGCGTGTAGCAGCAGGAATAGCTCATGCAAACTATATGACAGGCCGGTTATCGCTCTTTACGTCTCGATCTACTAGGGTATCGTTCGATACAGGAGAGGGCCTCTTGAAAACCTTCATCTTTTTTTTATAATAGAGTACTGCGGCTTGCCAAATGATCCTAGGCATACTGTTGAGTGCAGTATCCAAAGGATGGCACAAGGCATAACGGAAGATGCTACCATTCGTTAAGGACTGACCTTGACCTTGTATATGAGTTTTCATGACACATGCCTCATCCTTGTAGAGGTCAATACCTAGAAATATTTCATTTTCTTCAATACGAAATGTAAACCGATATTCTCCAGTCATGTCGTTGAAGGGGGAAACGTGAAAGTCTTTCATGCAACGTGTTACCCAAGTTCGATCGTTTATTTGTTCTAATTCTCTCAGCGGATAAACGTGTCGATCACCAAATGTATTGTTGACCTCCGCTACGGCGCAAAGCAGTCGCCTCCCCTCCATACGCAAATGAAAGTTTACAGGATTGAAAGCGTAGCCGAAATACCTAGGAGAACTAATTAGTATCGTGTGTTGACTGGGCTCTTCAGCGGGTAGTAACCGATCTAGTTGCTCCAGGATTGGTTCAGGACTACCATGAAGATAGTCGCTATCATTCAAACGCAAAGGCCTTGCCTCATTATAACCGAAAATAGAAGCCTGCGCATTGATAAGTTTAAGCTCAGTCAGGTCGAATCCGAAGAAATTCATTGGGTAGCTAAATTTGTGTGACTGAGGGCTGAACCTCTCGTGCACAACTACCCCACGAAATATCTGTGAATTCAAAATCATGTGACACACTTACAATGCAAAGCTCGACGCTCCAAAGCTACACGGCAAAACATTGAGAATTGATCCCTATTGAATCTCATAGCTCGATTCCAAATCCCTGCGCGACTTCGACTGCAGAGCGAACGGCATCTTCGTGAAAACCATAGCCAAAATAACTACCGCAAAACCAAGTGTTTTGGCTACCGTTATTTGCGCGGAGTTTGTCTTGCGTATCCATCGACTCGAAAGAATAGAGCGGATGGGTGAGCGTAGTGCGGTTGATCACGCTCGCCTCGGGTATCTCAACGCCTGGGTTGAGGGTCACGATATAATCATTCTGGGTATGGAGATTCTGCAAACGATTCATATAATAACTCACTGAAACTGGTCGCTCATCTGATTGACCCGGTTCCCGCATGAAATTCCACGAAGCCCAGAGTTTACGGTCCGGTGGTAGGTGCGTTGGACTCGTATGAAGCACCACTTCATTCTGCTGGTAGCGCCATGGGGAGAGTAGCTTTTCTTCTTTCTCGCTGGGATCGATCAGTAACTTGAGTGCCTCATCCGCATGGGCGCCAATCACTACATGATCAAACTCCAGCGAATTACCCTTATACGTAACCAGTGTGACACCAGTATCATGACGGCGGATGCCAGCAGGCGTCGAGTTCAACCTCGGAGCGTGGTCTAACTGCTTGAGCATTGCTTCCACATAAGTGCGGCTTCCTCCCTTCACAAACTTCCATTGAGGACGATTTGTTAGGCGTAGCAGACCATGGTTTTCCAGAAAGTGTAAGTAGGGTTGTGCAGGGAAACCATGCACCTCTTCAATCGGTGACGACCATATGGCGGCACCCATAGGATAAAGGTAATTGTTCAAGAAGGCATGTCCGAAACGTCGTTTCTTGCAGTATTTTCCAAGGCTCTTTCCCTCGAGATAGCCACTATTCAAATCCCGATAGCCGATCCGAGCGAAACGCACCAGATCCCTGACGAAGCTTAAGTGCTTCGGCTTAAAATAATAACTAGTTGATGGAAAGAGTGTCTTCAGACTATTGCCTGCGTAGCCATAGTCCGTTTGTTGGTCGTAAAAGCTGAAAGTCATCGAGCTATCTTCAACCGCCACGCCAAGCTGTTCTAATACCTCGGTAAAGCATGGATAGTTTCGATGATTCATTACTATAAAGCCAGTATCAACGGATGTCCCCGCATCCACACCGTCTGGGACTTTTAGTGTGCGCGTATGCCCACCAGCGTAGTCGTTTTTCTCAAATAGGTGCACATCGTGTTTACGCCCAATAAGCCACGCAGCCGTTAGACCAGCCACACCGCAGCCAACCACCGCTATTTTTTGAGGTTTATCAGATACAGACATGGTTTATTGCATTTCAGCAAAAGGGTAATCTTTGGTAGGCCACACACCGAGCACAATTCCATCTACACACATCTGCAGTAGCTTGCGCATACCGCCCAGTGACATGGTGTTTGTGCTTAGACCATGTTTCGCTAGTTGAATACCAATATGCATGCTTGATTTGTATGATTTAAACGTCAACGAAGAGGAAAACCTTACTCGTATATGTAAGTTTTTCTATCAGCTATCGCTTATTTATGTTGTGACTATACCTTACCTTCAAACATTAATACTAGCTGCCATCGCTTTCAGCGTGACGGCATGTTCGACCACATCCGATATGCATACACAGACCATTCCAAACGCACGCTACCTGCAAGCACTCACTCAATCTGAGCCTTACACAAAGGAGTCGCCCGTGCCAGGGTCAGAGGCCGAGACTGCCATGCTTAAACGTGTTGAATCATTATTCAGCGACTATTGTTACGAGAATCTCTCCAAAAACGTGACACAAGTTTATGCTGAAAAGACGTATTTTCGGGACGCTTTTAAACAGTTTGAAAGTGCTGAAGAAATCCGCGAGTACATGCTTTCGGGTCTCAAGCCCCTTGAAGGAGCTGAATTTGTATTCAATCGTTTTGCCCGTAGCGGTAGCGACTACTACCTAGACTGGACAATGCGCTTAGACTTCAAAAAAACACCCACCGGGACCTGGGAGGAATCAATTGGCGTTAGTCACATGCGTTTCAACAGCGATGGCAAGGTCATCTTTCACCAAGATTACTGGGATCCCACCGACATAGTCTACCGCCGCATCCCTGTTGCCAAACAACTAATAGCTTTCGTCAAAGGCAAGATGTGAGTCCAGTGTGTGCTTATTTACTAAAAAAGGCCGCCCCTACGGACGACCTTTAAAATGGTGGTGAGAGCCGGATTCGAACCAGCGAACTCATAGAGAACAGATTTACAGTCTGCGTGCTTTAGCCACTTGCATATCTCACCAAAAAGTTGAGAAGTCGTGGACTGTAGGTCTCAATCGCACGATGCCAAGTAATTTTTTGAGATTTCTTGTGCATAGAAGAGTGAGCGATTTTTTCTTTACTGCGAGATCACTAAGACCCGAAAAAGTGACCAACATACTCGGTGAAATAGGCATCAACATAGACATTAAACCCGAGAAAGTAGATTAGGCCGGCTCCTGCTAGCATTGGACCAAAGGGAACTTGCATACCAAACTGCACGCCTTCGCCCTCATTCCCAGATTCATCCACTAAGCATTCCGCACCGCGTCTTAATACAAGGCGCCCTACCAGAAGGCAAGGTAGCAATATTATTGTGCCAAGTAAGGCGCCACCGAACATGGCAAACACTGCACCCTGCCATCCACAGAAAGCTCCAATGAAACCGGCAAACTTAACATCCCCCTCTCCCATGGCAGGCTTTCGAAAAATGACCTCGCCCAGCACGGCGATCCAGTAGACTAAACCTGCGCCCACTACTGCACCAATAATTGCAATCAACCCCGACTGAATATTAGAGATAATAGGCAAGCCCTCAATCCCATGTAAGGCAGGGAAGCAAATAGACAGTACAACCCCAATCACCATCCCACCGATAGAAAAGCGATCTGGTATGATCATATGATCTAAATCAATAAAAGTAGCACAGATCAAAAAAGAGATATAGAGCATTCCCAAGATGGCAACGGTAGGAGAATGAATCGACCAAGCCCAAAAGAAGAGAATAGCAGTGAGCAACTCGATTGCTGGATAGCGCAGACTAAAAGGCTGCCCGCAGCAACTAGCCTTGCCCCTGAGTAGTATCCAGCTTAGGACTGGAATATTACGATAAAATGCGATGGGGCTCCCGCACACGCAGGAAGATCCTGGCGATATAACCGAACGCTCTGCAGGTATACGGTAGATGCAAACATTGAGGAAACTTCCGACTATAGCGCCCATGATCGCGACCAAACTGGCGAAAAACCACGGGAAGTCCTCATTAATAAATTCAAATGTTTCAAACATTAGCTAGATGATAACTGAGCATTTAGCATTATAACACAACACACTAATTACTTAGCTATTAACATGTAAAAAGACTCCGTGCTGTTTACTAAACAAGTAATTTACTAAAACATTATCTCTGTCGCTCCCTGTTTTAGTTATTGCTGAAACTTTTCTACATGCAGCAGCGATATGAAATGTAAGCAGCACATCTACTGCGGATAAAATAGTAAAAATCAAATTAAATCCCATGCATAGTAAATCAATACTCCTAATATTCATAAGTGCCACACTAATTACCCTGAACTCTCAAGCGAAACCACAGAGAGAAGATCGAGATGAAAACCGTGTGCCTCCTACATCCGATCAAATAATTGAACGCTTAGACAGCGATGGCAGTGGCTCGATCACTGGGGACGAAGCGAAGGGATTCATTGCAAAATACTTCGATAGAATAGATGCTAACGGCGACGGTGAAATCTCTGAGGAAGAATTACTCCATGCACGCGAAAACCGTGGCCAAAAGCCTAAGCAGGGTCGTGAAGACATAAAAGCCGCTGATACCGACCAAAATGGAGCAATTTCAATAGACGAAGCGACAGAAGCAGGTCTCAAGAAAATGGTAGAAAACTTCGATAGGATTGATACGGACGGCGACGGTCAAATCTCAGAGAAAGAAATGCGCCAGTTAAGAAAGCATATGGATAATAGAAAGCAGGACACCTAATAGTAACTAAATCCAAGTAGTTAAAATGCCTAGGCCCAGGAGAAAGTCATCCTGGGCTTTTTCTTTGCAATTAATTAGCTCCATTGTTTCATTGCGCGCTTACCTTTCTTACATGATCACAATTAACCAAGTCACTCATAACTTCGGCAAGAAGGTTCTTTTCAATAAGATCAACTGTGTCATTAACGCGCACGACCGAATTGCCCTCGTTGGCTCCAACGGTTCGGGTAAAACTACCCTGCTCCGCATGCTCATGGGTGAGCTAGACAGTGACGGTGGTTCCGTCGATAAGGCTGGCTACGTCAGTGTCGGCTATCTACCTCAAGACGGTATCTCGGTTTCAGGAAAAACCCTTTTTGCAGAAGCGGAAAGTGCATTTGGCGACATTCTCGAGCTGCAAAAAAATCTCGAGAAAGCCGAGGAGGAGATGCTCGAAATGGATACCTCAGCAGATGAATACTACGACTTGATTGATTTAATGGGAGAATGGGAGCAGCAACTCGAAGACCACGAACCTGCCAAAATGAAATCTCGTATCGAACGCATTCTTCTCGGTATGGGCTTTAACGAGAGCGACTTTGAGCGAGACACAGGTGAGTTTTCAGGAGGCTGGCAGATGCGTATCGCATTAGCCAAACTTCTCTTGCAGAATCCATCGCTGATCATACTCGACGAACCGACCAATCACTTGGACATCGTCTCTCAGCACTGGGTCGAGCAATACCTCAAACACTACCAAGGTGCACTCATCGTGATCTCCCACGATCGTGCCTTCCTCGATGAGGTGACTAACCGCACTCTGGAGCTCAAGCTCGGCAACTTAACCACTTTTAAAGGTAACTACAGCTACTACGTAGGCGAGAGTGACAAGCGCCTTGAAACTCTACGTAAAGCCTATGCAAATCAGCAAAAGGAGATCAAGGAAGTCAAAGACTGGATCAATCGTTTCCGCTCCAATGTGAAAAAGGCCAGTATGGTCCAGAGCCGTATCAAGGCCCTCGAAAAGATGGAATTGATTTCTATTCCGCGCGACGAGAAGAAGATGTTTTTTCGTTTCCCAAAATCTCCCCCTGCAAGTGCCAAAGTAATCACAATTAGTGATCTTCATAAAGCCTATGGGGACAATGTCATCTTTGATGGTCTCGACCTACGCATCGACAAAGGCGACCGTATCGCGGTGGTCGGTGTCAACGGTGCGGGCAAGTCCACTTTAGCTCGTATCATGGCAGGAACCGAACCCTTCCAAAGCGGTAAAGTCGAAAAAGGCATCAACACCGTTCTCGGCTACTTTGCCCAGTCACAGGCTGACGAACTCGACCCCAACAACAGCGTTCTTGAGGAGGTCGAAAAAGCTGCCATTGGCAATGATGATGCTAACCCACGCGGCGCCCTCGGCGCCCTCCTCTTCTCCGGTGACGAAGCCCTCAAGAAGACTTCAGTCCTTTCCGGAGGCGAGAAGAACCGAGTCGCACTAGCTAAAATGCTCATGCACCCAGCCAACTGTATGGTTTTGGACGAACCAACTAATCACCTGGACATAAAATCGAAGGAGGTCCTCCAAGAGGCGATTAATCTCTATGAAGGCACTGTAATTTTAGTGAGTCACGACCGTGCCTTCCTTGACGGCGTAGTGAATAAAGTGCTCGAAGTGTCCCCTGGTAGCACCAGGATGCTCACTTGCAACGTATCTGAATACATTCAACGCCTCGAACAAGAGACAGCGGAAAAGCTAGACGGATAATTGACGCAGCGAAACTTGTCCTTTGGCTGCTTAAATTAAGTGACTTCTTTCCTATGTCTTAGCAGTTCTAGCAGTTTCGGCATGCTCTCCAAGATTGCGGAACTTTGCATAGCGATCTTCAAGTAGCTTCTTGGTGCTCTTTTTTTTGAGCTTAGCCAGTGAGTCAACGATAGCATCCTTCAGCGCCTTGGCCGCAAAATCGAAATCGCGATGCGCCCCTCCCACCGGTTCAGAGATCACACGATCGACGACGCCAAACTTCTGTAAATACTCAGGACTAAACTTCAGCGCATCGGCCGCCTGCGGAGCCGCCGCACGATCTTTCCAAAGGATTGCCGCGCAGCCCTCAGGCGAAATTACAGAGTAGTAGCCGTTTTCTAAGATCATGACCTCGTCGGCCACGGCCATACCAAGCGCACCGCCACTACCACCTTCACCGATCACGATGGAGATGATGGGGACCTTAAGGGCACTCATATCGCGGATGTTCACCGCGATAGCTTCGGCCACATGACGCTCTTCAGCACCAATTCCTGGGTAGGCTCCCGGAGTATCGATCAAGGTAATCACGGGCATAGTAAACTTCTCCGCCATTTCCATCAGCCGCATCGCCTTACGGTAACCTTCAGGGTGTGGACAGCCAAAATTACGCTTCAAATTATCGCGAGTGTTACGACCTTTTTGCTGACCGAGTATCATCACGGCTTGGCCGTTGAGGAAAGCAGGGCCACCCACAATGGCAGCATCTTCTTGGAAGCGGCGGTCACCATGGAGCTCCTCGAAATCAGTAAAAATCCGATCGATGTAATCAAGAGAGTATGGACGCTTAGGGTGTCTAGAGAGCTGCACTCGCTGCCAAGGTGTCAAATTAGAGTAGATATCCTTTTTGATTTTTTCGATCTTGATCTCGATCGCTTCAATTTCGCTCGACACGTCTACCTTCGACTCCTGCGAGACTTGGTTCAGTGTAATTAGTTGCTTCTCAAGCTCGCGTAGCGGCTTTTCAAATTCCAACGTGTAGGTGACATCTTCCATGGAGCTGAGGATTTAGGTGACTAGATTCGAAGCTGTCAATGCCTCTAAATGTCGTCCTTCTGCGGGGGTGACTTGAGTTCATCCTTCCAAGCTAACATCCGTGCCTGTGCACCAAAATGTTCTGCTTTATCCTTGTCACCCAGCTCGACCCAAATTCGGGAAAGACTTGTATTAATATGAATGTCGTTAGGGCAAAGTAAGAGGGCACGCTTGCCTGTTTGGAGTGCGGCGTCATAATCACCCTCAGAGAAATAGATTTCGGTCAAAGCATGTAAAGCACCGAAGGACTCGGGATGAGTTTCTGTGAGTTGAGAAAGTTTTGCGATAGCCGCCCCACTCTCACCAAGGGTGAAGTCGAGGGTGGCATCGTCGATCTGGTCCTGAAGAGAAGTGTCGCTCATGATCGTTTTTGTGTTGCTCTGTAAGTGAGCCTGCTTTGATTCTAAGAAAAATATCCTAATTATGCCTGACCCGCAAATCGAAAAACTCCTGATTGTTCAAGACCGCGACGTCGCGCTTCAAAAGATAGAGCAAGAACTCGCCCGTATCCCGCAGGAGCGTAGCTCGCTTGAGAGGAACATCACTACCGAAGAGGCCAACATTGAAGCGGCTAGCCAAGCACTCAAAGAGAAGGAGGTCGAGCGCAGCGAGCTTGATACTGAGATCAAGACAAAGGAGGAAGCCATCGCGCGTTTTCGCACTCAGCAGTTAGAGGTTAAAAAGAACGACGAGTATCGTGCCCTTACCCACCAAATCGAGCAAACTGAGCAAGAGATCTCGGACCTCGAAGAGCGGGGGATCGAACTGTTGATCGAAATCGATGAAACCTCTGAAACTTTTCAAGACGAAAAAAGCACGATAGAAGCTAGGATCGTGGAAGAGCGAAAGCAGATTACTTTACTCGACGAGCGTGAAGAAAATCTAAGAGCTTCGATTGATAATGCCAAGGCAGTCCTTGAAGCCGCACGATCCATGGTTGAAGAGCAGTATGTAAGTCAATATGACCGCGTGAAGAAACTTTCTAAGCGTCCGCCTTATGTTGCCAAGATCGAAGCACACAGATGCGAGAGCTGCCACTTACGCGTCTCGAACGAGGTCAACAGTAATGCTCCTGTTGCGGGCGAACCACATTTTTGTGATCAGTGCGCCTGTATGGTCTATGCCTAGCAATAGGATGTAAGTAAAAAAAGCGCAGCGCACATGAACAGTTATAGATCGAAGCGCTAAAAAGATGGTACACCTGAAGGGACTTGAACCCCTAACCTCCTGATTCGTAGTCAGGCGCTCTATCCAATTGAGCTACAGGTGCATTTGAGAAGTGCGGGATAAAGACAAAGCTAAGCTCGCAGTTCAAGCAGAAGTTTCAAAAAAGTAAGCCGTCTCGTCAACCTGCCGAGCGCACGACATAAACCATAATCGCTGCGGTGGCACTCAGCGCAATGAGCAAGCACCAGAGTAGCATGGCGAGCTGTGGCTTACGATTGATGAGAACGATGAGCCCGCCCAAGAGCAGCCATATTACGAATTTAACCAGAATCCAAGTTTCGGTATAACTGTGCCCTAACTTTGAAATTAGACCAAAGCCAGCTACCAGAATTAATAATAGGCCAATGCCACTTGTTATAGAACCAAGCTTCCGAACCGAGACATTTTCTGGTGCCGCCATGCTGCGAGCGAGTAAAGCGCCATAACCGAGGAAAACCATAGAAATGCCGACAATATGAAGAACTTGGTAGAAATTAGGATCCATATTTACAAGTTAAACCAAAGCTTAGAAAATGGAAGTCTCTTTTTTGTTAGCTTACATTGCGTGAACAAGGTCATCAAAGGATATCCACGATTCCCGTAATGAAAGAGCCCGACAGACCTCTGCCGGGCTTTAAAATGACCTACGAATAAAGTAAGCTAGACCGCTTTTGGTATTTCTACAGGTATATCAACTAAATGAGTATCCTTGCGTTTGACCTTATTCAAGCGTGAGCGACGGCGCAACATGCGGTCTAGTTTTTGTACTAAGTCATCAATTGATTTATAAAGATCGTCGGTGTCTGCGGATGCGAAGTGGTCGTTTCCCCTAACCTCGAGTTGGCCTTTCGCAATAAATTCTCTCTGGTGGGTAGATTGATGGTGGTCATATTCAAGCTCTACGCGCATCCGTATAATGTGATCATCGTGCTCGAAGAGTTTTTCCGCTTTTTCGTGAACCATATTTTTGATCGCCTCAGTTAATTCCATGTTCAAACCTGAGATGATAATGTCATGTTGCTTCATATATGTTTTTCCTTTTTTAGTGGTTCCAATTAACGGAGCCGATTGACCCCGATGCCCATAAAGTGAGCATAAAAAAAGCCAATCCGTGAACACATGCTAAAATCATGAAGCAATTTAAATACTTCAAACGATTCTCCGTAATCATCATTACGGGTGGTTCCTCTGGGATTGGCTGCTCAATTATCAAAGCAATAGTAAATATAGCCCCTGAGGCACAGCTGTGCAACCTTTCTCGCTCAAATCCGGATATTTCACTAGGAAATAACGGGCAACACTACCCCGTCGATTTGAGTGATGCGCAGGCACTTGCCGAAGTCTCTGAGTCACTGAAGGCCAGAATCGAGTCCGCACCCGAGGGGGAGATCCTGCTAGTCAACAATAGCGGCTTTGGTGACTACGGCAGATTGCCCGATCTAGAAATTCATAAACAATTATCAATGATCGATTTAAACGTAAGGGCCGTGGTCGATTTAAGCGCGCGTCTACTGCCTGTAATCCTGCCCAGAGGCGGCACTATTGTGACGATCGCATCCACCGCAGCCTTCCAGCCGACACCTTTTTTAGCCACTTATGGCGCGACGAAGGCTTTTGTTCGAAACTGGTCGCTCGCGCTCAACGAAGACCTCCGCGGCACTCAAGTACGCACACTCGCAGTCTGCCCAGGTCCCACCCACTCTAATTTCTTTAAAGCAGCCGGATTTGAGACCCCTCCCATGGATCAAGGCGCCAATCAGGGCCTTGATATGACATCGGATCAAGTGGCTGCTTACACCCTTCGCGCCATTTCTAAAGAGCGCTCCCTCATCGTAACCGGCTGGAAAAATCGCCTAATCACCTTTTTCGGCAGCCAACTACCCCTTGTTGCTGTGACACGTATCGGTGCGGGTATTCTTCGCAAGATGCGCCTCGAAAAACACAAAGCTGCGAAGTAATTTATTTCACGATTTGCCAACATATCATGAACAACCCTTATGGCGAAGAAGCCCCACTGGTCGACCCAGCTGATTTTCCGAGCTGGATCGTGCAGGAGGACGATAATCTACTGATCATTAACAAGCCAGGTTGGCTAGTCTGCCATCCCTCCAAGAATGGACCTATGTCGAGTCTAGTCGGCGTGGTCCGAGAATACATTGGGGCAGAAAAGCTACATCTAGTCGCCCGGCTAGACCGCGAGACGAGTGGCCTCGTCATCTTCGCCAAACGCCCTTCGGTCGCTCGAAAATTTCAAATGGCGATTCAGAACCGCATCGTTAAAAAAGCCTACATCGCGCTCGTCGAGGACGAGTTCAGCGAGCCTATCCACGTCGACCTGCCCATCGCTCGCCGCCGGAAAGGTGGCGGCCCTGTGATCGTAAAATCCGAAGTCAGTGACGACCGCAGCGCTCAAGACGCCGTAACCGACTACATACCCCTAGTATCCAAAAATGGATTTACCCTTTGCCGCGTAGAGCCCAAGACTGGCCGCAAGCATCAGATCCGTGTGCATGCCGAACACCTTCAACACCGAGTGGTTGGCGATAAAATCTACGGTCCAGATGAGACGCTCTACATCGAGTTCATTGAGAAGGGCTGGACAGAGCGACTCGCTGCCGCCCTCCCCATACCGCGACAAGCACTGCACTGCTACCGCTATGACTTTGAATTCCAAGAAAGCACGGTTAGTTTCACAGCGCCCCTGCAGGCAGACATCTCAGACTTTTGCCTCAAACAAATGGGGCTGAGCTGGGAAGTAATGAACCATTTGTGCCTATAAAAGACCTCGCAGCGACCAGATTAAACAAGTTGCCGACTAAAACTCTCAGTGGCGGTGTGGCTTCATCGTAAAGTCAGGTGAGCCAGGATTTTCCAGATCTAGAGGGTCGTCGAGCTCAGCTTGCAGCGTCTTGAAGTCCGCCATCAGACTTTGCAACTTCGATGCATACTCGGGGTTATTGGCAAGATCCTGCATTTCCTGCGGATCTTCCTTCAGATTGTAGAGGCGCAGTATATTGATGGTCGGATAGATGACCAGCTTGTAGCCATCCTTAAGGATCGCCCGTTGTAGATTCTTTTTGTAAGCGCCGTAAATCGCATCGTAGTGTTCGACAGTCTCGTCATCTAATAAAGGTAGTAGGCTCTTGAACTCGACCTGCTCGGGAAGATCAGCACCTGCGAGTTCCAGTGATGTTGGCATCACATCTTGCAAGTAAATCGGCGTGTCGATTTGCGCACCGGCTTCGACACCAGGACCAACTACCATGAACGGCGGACGCAAGCTGTGCTCATACATATTTTGTTTGCCGATCAAACCATGACGACCGACCGCTAGGCCATGGTCGGCGGTAAAGAAGATGTAGGTATTGTCACGCTGACCGCTCTTCTCGAGGGCATCGAGAATACGACCGATTTGCGCATCCATGTGTGTAATAATGGCAAAGTATTCTTGGCGGTTCACCTTAATTGAATACTCGCTGCGCGGGAATGGAGCCAAGCGCGCGTCACGCAAACTTTCACCGCAGCCGATCTCATCTTGATGAGGATACTTCGCTAGGAAGTTTTCAGGTAGTTCAATACGATCTAAGGGATACATATCGACATACTCTTTAGGAGCCTGACGCGGATCGTGCGGCGCATTAAAAGCGAGATACATGAAGAACGGCGCGTCGTCGTCTATCGCTTCAGTGAGGAAACTTTCGGCGTGCTGGGCAATCACTTCACTCCAGTGAGTGCCACCCTCCCAAAAACCACCGTATTTGGTTTCCCAGGGCTTCCAGCCCGTCTCATAAGCAGCCTCATCGACTGGCCGATTATAGCCCTCCTTTACATCCATCGGCATGCCTGGACGAATATCAACAGCGACATCAAAGATCTTAGCCGCATCCATTGACAGGTGCCATTTACCAGTCATGTAGGTGCGATAGCCCACCGACTTGAGCAACTGCGACCAAGTCTCCCCAGCAGCAACAGTAGGCTTAAAATCTTGGCCCTTGCGCGGCGTGCGCCAGACAAATTGCCCTGTATTAATCATCGAACGACTGGCCATGCAAACCGCGCCAGTCCATGATCCCATGTTATAGGCATGGGTGAAGGTAGTGCCCTCCGCTACCAGACGGTCGAGATTCGGCGTATCAATATCGAGGTGGCCGTGGGCGCGGATGGTTTCGTAGCTCAAATCATCCGCAAAGATGAATAGGATATTGGGCTGCTCAGTTTTTGTGGCAGACAATGCGGATAGGCCACAAACTGAAGCAACCAAAGTTAGTTTTAAAAGGGATAAAATCTTCATATTATAATGGATAAAGCTCCAGTTGAACACAGCTTACCCTACTGAACTGAGGTAAGCTTCAAAGTGAAAACATGCTGACACGGCAAAGTGCTCGGATTGAAGCGTGGCAATTCTACGGCGAGTCCGCCATTGACCGCTGTGGTCTTCAGTTCGCCGTCAAAACCAAGCATCGTCACAGTGGACTCAGCGCTCAGAGCGATATCGTTGATTGTGAACACACCAGAATCTGGAAGCCTAGTGATCATAGCATAGACCGTATCGTCCTTAGCGGTGAAATAGCACTCCTTACGAGCTTGGCCGTCGCGAGGGTATTTTGCCATTTCGACAATGGGATCTGGGATACCTTTATGGAACTCTTGCTTAGTGTATTCTCGAATTTCACCTACGCTCCATTGGCAATCCTTTGTCCAACGACGACTGCCATAAATCGCTTCGCCATTCACTTCGAGCCACTCGCCGATCTGAACTAATCGGTCTTCCATCACTACTGGGATACGACCATCGGCAGTTGGTCCAATGTCGAGGAGGAAGTTGCCACCGCGCGATACGATGTCGCACAACATGAAGATCAACAGTTCACCAGTGTTGTAGTCATCGTAAGTTTCGACACGGCTATAGCCAAAGGACTTGCCGATACCGCGATTCTCTTCCCATAAGATGCTAGGATCTGCGAAACCAGAACCATACTCGGTAGTGTAATAACCGCCATGCTCTTTGCGCACTTTACCCCAGCGGTCGTTGATCACGACTTCGTCCTTATTCGGCGCATTGTTAAACAGCCATGCGAGCAAAGGCTTGGTCTCCCAGCGCTCGTCATCCATCCACCAGTCACCATCGGAGAAGATCAAAGCTGGCTCATAATTTTCCACGATTTCTTTAAACTGCGGATACATCACCTCATGAATATATTTTGCGAGAGTCACATCGTTGCAGGGCTTATTGCGCCGAGTCGGCTGGTCTTCTTCTGGCCAATACGGATTGAACCAATCCCAGATTGAATAATAGAGCCCCATCTTAATACCTTCTTCGCGAACCGCATCGGTCAAATCGCCAACCAAGTCACGCGATGGGCCAGAGTCCACAGAGTTCCATGGCATGCCAAAGCTCTCGGAAGCCTCTTTGCTCGGCCACAGGCAATAGCCATCATGATGCTTGGAAGTCAGCACCACATATTTGGCACCACTGCGCTTAAAGACCTTCGCCCACTCAGTCGGTTCAAACATGTTGGCAGTGAATTGTGAACGAAAATCCGAGTATTCGAAATCCTCACCATAGATACGATTGTGAAACTCCTGCGTGGCGGTAGCGCGCCCCACTGCTGCCTGATGTTTGCCGGTTTGGTCACCGTCCTTAGCGTGCCAATACCACTCTGCGTATGTGCCACGCGGCGCAAAGGATGGCACCGAATACAGGCCCCAGTGGATGAAGATGCCGAATTTCGCATCTGAAAACCAATCCGGGGTTTTACGGGAATCCAGCGACTCCCAAGTTGCTTCGTAAGTAACATCTTTAGCAAGACAAGTCGTTGCGACCGCAGCACTGATTAGGGCTAGTGTGAGTTTTTTCATTATATTCGATTCCTTGAGGTAGTTATTTTTATTTTTTCTTGGCGGACTTCTTTACATTGTGAGTCCAGGTTCCGTTCTTGTGTTTTTTTAGGACCTCATGAGAGAGCTTCATCGCACGGGCACGATCGTCCTCGTCGTATTCCCAAAAGTCTTCAATCGCTTTGTTATATGCGAACTCGGTGCCATCAACTTTATATTCGCTTCGCAAGTCTCTGAGTTGCCCCTTCAGCTCGACCACGACCGATGCGTATTCAGGATTATCATACACATTGTTATCCTCGCCGGGATCATTCTTCAAATCGTAGAGCTCCCATGCTGGCGGTGTATCAGGGCTGTCTTCTCCCTGCCAACCAGTGCCGTAGAACATGATTAATTTGTGACGCTTTGTGCGAATCGCGATGTGCGCGGGATTGTCGTGGTGCGCCATGTGCATGGCATAGTGATAGTAGGCGGCCTTCTTCCAACTCTCCGGTTCCGCGCCACTCTCGATGATGGACTTAAAACTGCGTCCCTGCATGTAGTCGGGCGTCGCCAGTCCGGCGAAGTCGAGCATGGTCGGTGCAAAGTCGACATTCTCGACGATTGCATCACTACGAGTCTTGGCTTCGATACTCGGGGGATAGCGAACGATCAGGGGCATGCGCATAGATTGCTCGTAGGCCCAGCGCTTGTCAATGTAGTCGTGCTCTCCAAGATAAAAGCCCTGGTCGCCAGTGTAGATGATCAAGGTATTATCGTAGAGTCCCTCTGCTTTTAGGTAAGCGATCACACGCGCGACATTGTCATCCACACCCTTCACGCAGCGCAGGTACGCCTTCAGGTAGAGTTGGTATGTCTGACGCTTAATATCCTTATCGTTGAGCGAATGATCCACCTGTGCAGCCCATGGTGTTTTAGGATCTTCGGCATAGTTGCGACGTAGGTTACGCCGCCCGACCGATGTGCCCATATAGGGCATTAACTCGTCGTTGTGACCACGTGTGGCGATTGAGCCGTTATTCTGATTATCCCACATATTGGCAGGTTCAGGGATATCCACATCGGAAAGGTAAGACTCATAACGCGGTGCATATTCGAAGTAATCGTGTGGCGCTTTAAAATGTAGTTTCAAGAAGAAGGGTTTGCTCGGGTCGCGCTTATCTTGAAGCCAATCGAGTGCAGAGTCTGCGATACAATCAGTCGAGTGACCGGTCATTTCAACTGCATCAGGGCCGAATTTTAGGGAACGGTTTGGGTTATAAGGATTCGGGCGCTCGATTTTTCCCTTCACCCCTGACTCAAAAAAGACCGGATCAAAATAGAAGCCCTGCCCCGGCAAAACTTTGAAATAATCAAAGGTGCTTGGACGCTCTTTAAGGTGCCACTTGCCCACCACTGCGGTCTGGTAGCCTGCTTTCTTCATCTCTATCGAGAGATACTGGCGCTCGGCCGGAAGCTTTTCATTCAGCGTCAAGCAGCCGTTGATTGCGCTGTATTGTCCGGTCATGATACAAGCGCGACTGGGCGTGCAGATCGCATTATGTGCAAAGGCATTTTCCAGCACCACGCCTTCGGCGGCGAGCGAATCAATCGTCGGCGTTGGATTTAGCTCAGCCAAACGCCCACCATAAGCACCCACGGCCTGTGAGGTATGGTCATCCGACATGATGAAAATGATGTTCGGT
The DNA here is from genome assembly GCA_003331195.1 of Puniceicoccaceae bacterium. Lineage (GTDB taxonomy): Bacteria > Verrucomicrobiota > Verrucomicrobiia > Opitutales > Coraliomargaritaceae > Thalassobacterium. The sequence goes on from QOOZ01000024.1 coordinate 31,593, forward strand.
TTCGACTGGATCGTGGCCTGCAGCAGTGAAGCAGCAATCAGTGAAATCGAAAAGACTAGGGATAAGGGGGTATTCATAAATTAAACAGGCGACTGATTCGCTCTGCGCGCTATGGTTTCAATCTTGTAGCAAAGTGCGATTTTGTTCAAGGCTATGAATGGCGTCGTGACAAGGAGGTCATCGTCGGTCAATTTCCAGTCAATCACAATAGACTCTTAAATGCAGCCCTTCACCCTACTCAACCTTGCACCTTTATTGACTGTAATTGCAGCCCTCACCGCGCAAGCGAAACAGCCGAACATAATCTTCTTAATGTCTGACGACCAGAGTACCTACACTATGGGTTGCTACGGTAATTGCGACGTGCAGACACCAAACCTCGACCGCCTCTCGGCCGAAGGCATCACCTTTGACAATCACTACGTAAGCACCGCAATCTGCATGGCTTCACGCGCGACTGTAATGACGGGCATGTATGAATATAAAACAGGCTGCAACTTTCAGCACGGCGATCTAACGAAGAAAAAATGGCTAAAGTCCTACCCCGTCTTACTACGTGAAGCGGGTTATCTGACTGCCTTTGCGGGGAAGTTTGGCTTCGACATAATCGATGGCCCGAACGGCAAACGCTTACCGATGCCCGAGCACGACTTTGATTTTTGGGGCGGCGGCGAAGGCCAAACCAAGTATAATACTATGGCTAATGCCTCAATGAAGGAATATGCGGACGAATACCCGCACTCCACCCTCTCCTACGGAGCCTTTGGCAGAGACTTCATCGCTCAAGCCGCACTAGCAGACCAGCCTTTCTGCTTATCTATCAGTTTCAAAGCACCACACAAGCCAGCCACACCTGATCCACAGTTTGACGCTATCTACGCTGGAAAGACTTTCATTAAGCCTGCCAACTATGGACGCGAAAACGGTAAACACTTCTCAAAACAAAGCCAACAAGATCGCCAATACGAGCGCTTCGAAAGTTGGGGCTATGCCGACAGATACGACGAGGTCATGGCGATTTACCATCAACAAATTTATGCCATCGATGTTGCCGTAGGCATGATACGCGAAGCGCTCAACGCGCATGGGATTGCCGACAACACCGTGATCATCTATACCTCTGATAACGGCTTCTTCTGCGGTTCTCATGGTTACGGCTCCAAAGTGTTGCCTTACCAAGAATCCACTAAGGTGCCGCTCATCATTTACGATCCGCGCCATACAAACTCTGGCAAGCGGCTTCGCTCCGACGCGCTCACCGCCAACATCGACTTCGCACCCACTAT
>QOOZ01000025.1 GCA_003331195.1 Puniceicoccaceae bacterium
CGATTCGGCGATCCGCTTGAACTCGGTGAAGGCTTTTTTGCCCTTCGCAGTCGAGGGGATCATCTTTGGCTTCACATTATGCTGAAGCAGTGGCGCATCCGCTCGAAAGCTCGCCTCCGAGCCGGCAGCTTGTGCCGCTGAGATAAACTGAAAACGAAAACGACAATCGCCCGAACCGAAGTGATTACGCAGATCGGCCAGCGCCTCTCGGTGCTTGGCAAAGACAGCAACTCCAGAAATCGCGGGATCCAGATAATAAACCGAGCCAAAGAGTGTGGCCTCACGGCGCAGCAACTCGGGCTTGCCTGCTTGCAGTTGCGTATTGAGTGCGGCATCCATATCTGGCTCCGGATCCCAAGGATAGGCGCGGGTGCCGACGCCGGGGGGCTTTTCCAACGCGAGCCAAGCAGCCGTCTCGGCGATTACGGGCAGACGCAAAGGCTTTTCCCCGAGTAAGGGCGGCGGAAAGCCGATCGCGTTTTTCTTGTTTGGTTTGTCGGGCACGCGCTAGGTAGATACAAAATACCCTCGATTCGACAAGCGAAACCGAGGGTAATTTAAAGAGGTTGAGGGAAAATTAAGCAGCTTTAGGCAGCCAGAAGCTGAGCACAACGTGCCTTGTGGCGAGCAATCTTGTTCGGGTGCACTAGACCGTTTTTGCTGGCTTTGTCCAGTGTGGAAATGAACTTACGTGCCGCGACAGCCAAGGCCTCCTTGTCGCCAGCAGCGGATGCGGCGTCGACCTTCTTAGCAAAAGTCTTGAGGCGGGTCTTGACTTGTCGATTGCGCAGAGAACGAGTCTCTGTTTTGCGAATGTATTTAAGTGCAGATTTAGTGTTAGCCATAGCTGATAAAAAGTTAAGAGGCGGGAAAGTGCGTGTACCTCACTAGCCTGTCAAGGCGGAAAATTTGAGAAAAACTGTCGATTTCGGAGTGCTGTAGGCCGGATTTTGTCCGTCCCGCTAGAATCCGCGTCCTTTCACTTTGGTTTCAATACGGCAAAGGTACATGTCGGCGGTTATGTAGAGCGTCGAGCCGTCATCGCCCCAGGCGCAATTGGCGGTGCGTTCTCCGGTTGATAGGTGACCGATCATTTTACCATTGGGATCTACTACCATGACCCCGCCCATACCGGCAACCCAGAGATTGCCGCTCTGGTCCACTTTCAAGCCATCTGGATTGCCATTGCCGAGATTGGAATGCGGCTTGGCGTCGAAGAAGAGTTTTCCCGTACCTGCTGTAGTTCCGTCGTCGTTAAGCGAATACGCCATGACGATTGGTCGGTCGGCGTCCGATTGCGCAACGTACAAGGTTCGCTCATCGTGCGAAAGCTCCACGCCGTTCGGAAATCGCAGCTCCTTCGTGATGAGGCTGACTTCGCCATCGCGATCGAGCATATAGACACCAGCGAAGTCGATCTCTCGAGTTGGGTCATCTTCCCGCCGGGGAAGCCCATAGGTAGGATCGGTGAAGTAGATGCGTCCTGTGCGAGCAATCGCAAGGTCGTTGGGACTGTTGAAACGCTTTCCCTTGAAATTATCCACGAGGGTACGTTTTCCTTCGCCGAAGACCATAACCGAAAGGCGGCGATCGCCGTGCTCGCAGGAAACCAGTCTGCCTTGGTCATCGATGGCTAGCCCATTGCTGCCCAGCCCCAGGCTGTAATCGCCTAGTCCCGTGAAACCTGAGGGTTCGAGGAAGACCTCGGCTCCAACGCCTTCTGTCCACTTAATCACTTGATTTCGGTGCACATCGGAAAAGAGAAGGTAATTGCCCTCCTTGATCCAAACGGGTCCTTCGCCCCAAGCGAATCCAGATGAGAGCACTTCAATGCGTGCGGATGGGTCGATGAGCGCATCCATTTTCTTGTCGAATCGGAGCACTTCCCCTATAGCGGGGAAATTTTGCGTATCTTGTCCGAATACCGATTGGGCTGCGATCAATACGACAACTGTTATAGATCGTTTCATTTAGCGTTAAATCCTTGTTTTTTGAGTAATACTTTAAGCAGGCTATTAGCAATACTATAAGCAGGCTATTGTATGTATTCGATAAATAGGTAATTCGTTCGCTCGAACTCGCGAAGTATGCCCGCCTTTAATCGGGATTGTTGGGTTTGGTATTACTAATAGGAATTTGCTTTTTGGCGGCGAAAGCCGCTGGGGGTGAGGCGCCGCTTAGGGGCTCACTAGGCCGTAAACGGCCGCTTCACGACTCTCCAGGCCAGTTGCGCCAGGCGCCTCATGATACGGAGGGCAATGGGAACAAGGCAAATTACTAGGTTGGAGAGGTCGAGCTTGTTCGCAGTATCAAAGGGGATCTCCTGCTTCCGATAGAATTCCGCGGTCTTCTCGATCCTGAGAGGCCTTTCTTCGGGGGCGCAATATTCCAGGGAATACCGGCTGCGTGGCGCCAGACCGGAACAGAACCAGAATCGGAATACCTGGTTCGCCATCGAGAGCCTCGCTTCCGGAGAGAGCGGGGGAGGTATCAGAAAAATGAATCGCTCCCTCGCACGCCAGCGCCCCTTCAAAGACAGGGCGGTCAGGACCACGTAGAAGGCGACGCGGGCCGACCGGGTGGTTAGGGATTCCGAGAAATCAAACTCCGCCAGCCAGGCCTTCGCTAGGCCGTCGACATCCGCCACATCGCCCCTGGTTTCCCGGGATGAGGGATGGGGCGAGCCCACCAGCGCGTAGCGGAGGTGAATCTTCCGGCAAGGGATGAGGCGATCCTCCAGATGGTACTGCAACAACTTTTCGGGATGGAAGAGGCCCCCTCTTTGCCAATACTCGTCGATCGAATCGAAGATGCCCGCGTAGACATCCATCTGAGAGGATGACGAGAAGGCGAACTGGTCGTTGATGCCTCCCCAGTTCCAGGCGTCGGGACCGTAGAGCCATTGATTGAGATCGACGAGATCCTCCAGTCGGACGGGGCTTTCCAGGCGCATGTCGAAGCGGCAACGGATGACGACATCGTAGGTGAAGCCCTGTTCTCTTTCGTGGGCGGACTTCAGGCGGTTGCACTCCCGGATCTTGTAGAACATCGAGAGGGCGCTGGCTGCGTTGCATTCGCACCTGTCCTGGTAGAGGGAGCCGTCAAATTCGCGAAAGGGCTCGAAAACCGCTTCTATCGGCCTGAAGGATTCCGCGATGAGTTCACGGGTGCTCGGGGGGAGAGCCTCCGTGCTGATGGCATCGAGGGTTCGGGCGCCGGAAATATTCCAGGTGTGGATGAAGACGTCCGGCTGGAGGGTGTCGATCAGATTTGCCCGCAAGAAGGGAAGCGCCTCTTCGAAGCCGTGGCACAGGCCCGAAATGCACAACGCGATTCTCATTGGGAGAGGGCAGGGAAGTCTATTGGCGGCCGAATTCGGGATCGAATTGTCGAATATCTTCGGGGGTGCCCAGCACGTGGACCTTTTCCGTGTCGATCATGTGAGTGTATACGGAGGCATCCGGATCATCGATCAAGCCACGATAGATCGGGGCGATATAGTGCTCGTTGCCGTGATCGAAGAGATGGGCGCGGTAGAGTTTCCGGAAGAGATTGAAGGTCTTGAAGTAATAGAGGCCTATGGTCCCCCGATTACTGATCTTAACCTTCTCGGCGATGTCCACCACCCTTAGATCCTCTTCCGTTTTGACGAAGCTCCACCGGTCGCCTTCGGCTTCAAAGGCCGGTATCCAGCCATCGCCCGTGATGAAGCCGGGCTGCAATTGCTCCGGTTCGACGTAGGTGTCGATGTTGTAGATGATGATCTCTTCGTCGTAATCAGAGATCCGGTCTTCAGCCGCCAGGACGGTATCGGCCTGGCCCTTGGTCAGATAATCGAGCTCGTGGATTGAGAAGCTCTTTAATCCATGGGCCCGGCACTTTTCCGAGATGAAAGCCGCGGCGGCGTGATGCTCGCGGGTGATGAAGATGAAGTGGCCATCGAAAAAGTTCTCCAGGCTCAGAAGGGCCCATTCAAAGAGGGTCTTTCCCCTTGCCTGAATCAGGTGCTTGGGCTCGAGGATACCGATTTCGCTGAATCGGCTTCCCTCTCCGGCCATGGTGATGATCACGTTCATTGGGTGATCTTCTCGATCTCCTCCAGCGACAGGTTGATGAACTCATCGGGGCGAATGGTCCTGTCATCGACGTAGAATCCGTTGGATCCGCACCAGGGCCGGCCCGGGAGCACTTCGTCGTAGGGAATGTCGTGCTGATCCAGCCACGCAAAGATGGTCTTGAGGGTCACCGCATTGATCCTCCCCAGGTTGCCTTCGAAAGTCCGCATGTTTCGCGCGGTCTGGATGATGATATAGAAGCCTTGTTGCCGGTACTCTTTCAACTTGGCGACGATCTCTTCCTTGGGGGCGACATCGAAGTAGTCCTGGTCCCTGCGTTTGATCTCGCACAGAGTGCCGTCCAGATCGATGACGATGACGTTTTCTTTTTGAATCATGATGCTTGAATGAGTGGCGGCCGAATCGGTGAGGCCTTACTGATAGAAATTTGCTTTTTGGCGGCGATAGCCGCTGGGGGTGAGATTAATTAGTTTGAGATTCAATAAAGGCAATAAAAAGTGCGCTACTGGAGCCACCACGCTACTCCATAGTTCCATCAACCCTTGGATTAGCAAACATTGCATTTATATCATCAGCGAGTTCCTTCAAAAACCCGCATAGTAAGCATCTTATTTGGACCGATGGCACTTACAACATGGTTAAGATCCAACAAGAGATGAAGTATGATCGACCTTCTGGTGTTGATTTAGGCCCGATCAACGTAGTCGCTCTTGCAAAAGCTTTCGAGGCAACGGGTTTTGAATTAACAGACATTGAACAATTCAGTTTGATCTTACAACGAGCTCGCGAGGCTGAAAGCCCAGTAATTATCAATATCCCTATAGATTACAGTGACAACGAAAGCTTAATAGCCTTAAAGGACCCACATCATGGTCACTAATTATTCTCTTGCGACCGCTGGGTTGAGCGTTCGTTAAAAGTGTCAATTTCGGAGTGCTGTAAGCCGGATTTTGTCCACCATGCGCCGGAGCGCTTGGCTGTGCGTTCATTTATCTATCTCGCCGAGGCGAAATTCCCACCGAAGTGAGATGCGACATACCCGGGATCATTGGACGAGCCGCCCGATCCCCTATTTTGCCTTGCACCGGATTGGGTTTATCATGCCTCCTTCGTTACCTCCGGAGCGGTGAGCTCTTACCTCCCCATTTCACCCTTACCTCAGGCAAGCCGAAACTTGCGCAAGGCGGTATATTTTCTGCGACACTATCCGTCACGTCAAGTTGCCCTAACGCGCCCCCGCTTTCACAGGGAATCCTGCCCTACGGTGTCCGGACTTTCCTCTCAATCTTACGATCAAGCGAACGCCCACACTCCGAAATCGACTCGGACAAGCTGACCCACACTTTCTTTGGGCGCAAGCGGTAAATAAGTCCTTACACGCGGTGCCAGCAACTGGCCTGCGCGATGCTATATTGAAACTTCCGCGCGTGTTCTCGGATGAGAAAAGGCATATCCCACTGCTGATCCAGCACGAAGGCAGGCTCCAGTGCTTTACGCAGCCCTTCAAAGGAATCGACCGCCCCGTCGCCTAGCCAGTTTTCAGGGGGCGTGTATTCTTCAAGCCATGAAAAGGGAGTCGTCATAAAGAGTTGGCCAGAAGGTTTGACCAAGTCAGGCAAGCGCTCCAATAAACGCACAGGCTCGGGCAAGCGGCAAACCAAGTTGCATGCGATCACGAGATCAAACTGACCAATATCAGTACGAATGCACTGCGCGTCACCCTGCTCAAAGCTGAGTCGACTACGATCGATCGATGGATCGACCGAGACAGATAGTTGTGTCGTGGCCGAAGCTTCGTCGAGTCGCGTAGCTGGGTGCACCCCTTCAGCAACAATGCGATTGGCCGCGTCGATAAATGCCTGCGAGTAATCGATACCAATCACTTCCTCACAGTGCCTTGCCAGTTCGAAGCTTGACCGACCGACTGAACAGCCGAGGTCGAGCGCTCGGGCGCCTGCCGCTAATTTTGAAAGATCTGCCCCCTCCAGAGCACAGCGCTTAGGAAAATCTAAAGCATCCGATCCTCCAAAAGGGTATGGAAACTGTTCCTCAGCACTTGCATAATGAAAAATCAAATACTGGTGCAGTAGTTCGTCGGACTCGTAGAGATTTTCAGTATTCATAGGCAGCCTGGACTAGGCTCAGGCGGCACGAATCGACTAAGCCTCAACAGCAAGTTCCGCCTCAAGCAAGTCCACCATGTATTTCGCGGGCTTGTAATGCTCAATCAGAATTTCTGTCTGTTCACCTCGGATCATCCGCGCTTGCTGTAAACGGATCTCGGGAGTTTTGTGCGGCGCGTACAGGACATCGTCATGGGAGGCGTTTTTATGCTCCTTAAAGAGGTCTGGCGTAATCTTTCCGCCTAGGTGATCATCGCGACCAGTGGCTACGTGGATCGTGCCGAGAATTTTTTCGTCTTGGATGTCGCGACCAGAGAAAGGTAATACCTGAGTGCCAAAGCCGAGCTCACCAATCGCACCAATCATGGGATCATCTTTGAGGCGACGGTTATGATCTTCAATCTCTGCATAGTCGCCGTAAACGAATTGCGATTTTGTGATCATGCCATCTTCAACATGAAGAAGGCCGATCGTGCTCTCGTCGTACTTGAAGGGGAAAACGCCCTCCGCACTTTCTGGGACAAAATAAACTTCCCCGGCTGGCAGATTAGCCACATCACCGCCCTTGCTTGGGGGGCAGAGGCCGTGGCTCTTCTGAGCCTCTTGCCCACGGGTGTGAAGCTTGAGAGTGTAGACTTTATTTTCGACCTCAAAGTCGATTTCGAAAGTATCTGCCTTAGTTAGACCAAGGCGCAGCCTCTCAGCTTCTTCACTTACCAGGTCATAGTCGACAGAAAGTCCTGTATCCAAAATGATTTGATTCAGACCGTGGAGCGTCGCACCGCGGAAACCAAATTCCTTGCACTTTGCTGTCAAAGGCGCCGTCGCGGAGAAAGTCGAGACGGTTAAAATAATATCATACTTGGTGTAAATATCCTTATCTAAGCTCAAATGATTGCCCTCTGGATCAAAGCAATCGTCTTCCATATCAAGATTACTGCCGCCAGTTTCTTTGTAGGCAAAGATTTCGCCGCCCGTCCAGTTCATCTCGTCGAGCTGACCATTTTTGAAACCCTTGTAAAAAACCTCGTGCCCGTAATTTTGGATCGAGAGAGTTTCGTCTTCGAGAAATTTGAAGTCTTTCATGTCCACCGGGTTGGGCAGGTCGATAAGGATACAGACCTTTTCACCATTACCGCGACCGAAACAAGTCGTAAGTAGACGAGTGAGGCTGAAAGGTGCAAAGGTGCGTTCGTTGGCGTTGAGTATCATAAGTCTATGGTGTTAAGTTGATTTTAGTGAGACTTCTACCCCTATTCATAAGTAAACACATGTCAAAGCAGGTTTGACTAAAAACTGCATATAAATGAAATCGCAAATTACTTCAACACCTGATATATTGTAACCAATCTATGAAGCGCGCCTTCGATCTAATCACTAGTCTATTGCTCTTAGCCGCCCTAAGCTTGCCGCTATTAGTGATTATGGTGCTGCAAGTCATCAAGCTCGGGCACCCTATTTTTTTCAGGCAAGCACGATCAGGCAGAAATGGCCATGCCTTCAACATCCTTAAGTTCCGTAGCATGCGCAACTGCCACGGTAGCGACGAAGAACGCCTCAGTGCATGGGGACAATTCCTCCGTAATACCAGCATCGATGAGTTGCCTGAATTGTGGAATGTGCTCAAAGGAGAAATGAGCCTAGTTGGCCCCCGACCCCTACCGACAATCTATTTGGAACGTTACTCGCCCGAACAAGCCCGCCGCCATGAAGTGCTTCCGGGCATCACTGGTTGGGCTCAAGTCAACGGGCGCAATGGTCTTAGCTGGAAGGAACAATTCGAGCTAGACCTCTGGTATGTCGAAAACCGTTCCTTCTTGCTCGATCTCAAAATTCTCTGTTTAACTGTTAATACTGTCTTAAGCCGAAGAGACATCGCCGAAAAAGGCCAAGCAACACGTAGCGAATTCTTTGGCAACTAAGACTGCCCCTTTCAGATACTGCTCATGCCAGACCGCACAGCCATCCAATCCCTAATCCTTGAATCGGTGCAAATGCTCGCTGAAGATTTCGAACTCAACGCACTGAAGGCTCCGAACCCACAGACCGCGCTATATGGAGGAGACGGTTCGCTCGACAGCATGGCGCTGGTCAACCTAATCGCCGACATCGAAGAAGCCTTGGCTGAGAAGTTCGATGCATCGATCGCGCTGGCCGACGAGAAAGCCATGAGCGCAAAGAATTCTCCTTACCGAAATGTCGCTAGCTTGACTGATGCAGTCATCGAAAGGATGCCCTCATGAAAACCATCGTTATTACCGGAACGCGTAAAGGAATCGGCAAAGAAATGGCCGAGCACTATCTCGCCGAAGGCTGGCAAGTCGTCGGCTGCTCCCGTGGTGAAGGTAGTATCGATCACGCTAACTACCAACACTTCGCACTCGATGTGAGCGACGAAGATGCCGTCATTGCAATGGCTCGAACGATCAAAGCCAGCCATGGCAAGGTAGATGCGCTTCTTAACAACGCCGGCATCGCATCAATGAACCACGCACTGCTCACGCCCGCCAGCACGGTGAATCGTATTTTGCAAACTAACGTAGTCGGCACCTTTCTTTTTTGCCGTGAGGTGTCTAAGCTCATGCGCCGCACTAATAATGGGCGTATCATCAATTTTACTACAGTCGCCCATCCACTCAATCTCGAGGGCGAAGCCATCTACGCCGCCAGTAAAGCCGCCGTAGAGAGCCTGACCCGGATCCTAGCCCGCGAGCTAGCCGAGCTAAAGATCACAGTCAACGCGATCGGCCCCACCCCCATCGAGACCGATCTGATCCGCGGCGTACCTCAAGAGAAAATGGATGCCCTCCTCGCCCGCCAAGCCCTCAGCCGCATGGGTGAAGTCCGCGACGTGATCAACGCCGTCGATTTTTACCTCCGCGAAGAGAGCGATTTCATCACAGGGCAAGTGCTCTACCTCGGCGGAATCAATTAGGCGCAATCGTGACTCTTATCGAGGCATGCGGTGACACCCATTTTTCAGCAGCTTTTCAAAGCATCGAGCAAGCTTGCCCTCAAAATAAACAATGACTTGGATTCGCCAAAAACTAGCCTCCTGCGGCGATCGTATCGCCTGCCACGAAGCAGGCAAGGTATGGAGCTACGCCGAGTTTATCGAGCTCATTGATCACGCAGCCACGCAAGTCCCAAGCAAAGGTGCGGCCGTCATTGAGGTGCAAGCACCGACCACGATCGAAGGCCTTGCTATGCTTCTTGCTATCGGAGAGACTGGCCACATTGCCCTACCGCTACCCGCAGAGCTTCCCGAAGCCGAGCAAGATAAGAGGCGACTCGTCGCCAATTCTTCGCAGCTTTACAATCAACTCGAAGGCAGTGGCCTCGTGCTCTTTAGTAGTGGCACAAGCGGGGAACCCAAAGGCATGTTACACAATCTCGATGCCCTCCTTGCACGCTATAAAAATCTAAGTGCTCGCAAGGATCGCTCCCTCCTCCTGCTACTAATCGATCACATCGGCGGGCTCGACTCCGCCTTCCGTTGTCTTTTTTCCGGATCAACGCTCGTTGTGCCCGAAACTCGCAGCCCTGAAGCGGCAGGCCAGGCTATCGCCTCACATCAAGTTAACGTCCTCCCCGCCTCCCCGACCTTCCTAAACCTAATGCTGCTCTCGGGGACTGCCCAGAAGCACGACCTTAGTACAGTCGAAATCATCGCATACGGCGCAGAAGCGATGCCACAGAAAGTTTTAAATCGACTTGGCAAAGCTTTCCCCGACGCGCAACTTCAGCAAAAGTTTGGCACTAGCGAAACAGGAACCATTCGGATCAAGAGCGCCGGCAATGAAAGTCTTTTTTTTCGTATCGAAGATTCAGACACCCAGTGGGAAATCGTCAAAGAAGAGCTCTGGCTAAAAACACCTTCACGAGTCCTCGGCTACCTAAATGCTGATGATGATGGTCTTGAGGCGGATGGCTGGTATCGCACGGGCGACCTCGTCGAAACGGACGGGCACGGAAATATCAGAATTATTGGTCGCGCCAGTGCAGTCATCAACGTGGGTGGCCAAAAAGTGCACCCCTCCGAAGTCGAGGCCATCTTGGACGAAATCGACGGTATTGAAGCGGTTAATATTTACGCCATGGAAGCCCCTATTACTGGAAGCACCGTCGCCTGCGAAATAGTGGTGAGCGGTGACGAAGCATCGCGGACATGGAAGCGCACTATTCGTAATTATTGCCGAGGCAAATTAGCGCCGTGGAAGATCCCCTCATCCGTAAAAATCGTCGATTCGATTAGCGTGAATATCAGGATGAAAAAAGCACTTCGCTAGCGCAGAACAGGAATTCCCCACAGAGCCCCGAGCGCCCTTGACAGGCTCTCGTAGCGCTGAAAAATTTAACATTTTAATCCGACATACCCATGGCATCTCCTACAGACGTTCGTAAAGGCAAAGTCCTCAATTACCAAAACACCCCGCACCTCGTACTGGATGTGCAGCACCGGACTCAAGGCCGCCAGGCTGGCTTCATGCAAGTCACCATGCGTAACCTGAGTTCAGGCGCGAGTACCAACACCAAGATCCGCACCACAGATAGCGTTGAAATCATGCACACCGATATGGTGAAGCTAGAGTTCAGTTACGTCGATGCGGACGGCTACCATTTCATGGACCCCGAGACTTTTGAGGATGTCATCCTTGATGAGAGCCTGATCGAAGAGGCAAAAGACTTTCTAGTCGAAACGCAGGCTTACAGCATCCTCCATGTAGACGACAAACCAATCTCTATCGACCTACCCGCTTCGATTGAAATGAAGGTCACTGAATCCGCTGAAGGCATCAAAGGCGACACAGCGAGTAACGTGCAAAAGCCCGCCACACTGGAGACCGGTCTCAACGTACAGGTGCCACTCTTCATCAAAGAGGGCGAAACTATCAAGGTAAACACCGCCGACCGATCCTATGGAGGTCGCGCATAGTCAGCAGCGGTCGCTTAGGGCATCGACGCAGCAATCTAGGCGGAAGGCCACCTCGGTTCACGTCGCGATAAGACATACCTTTGTCGCCGACCAGCATTGATCTTTTAAATCCACACATTATAATGCGGGTTTCTGAAATTTTTTAAGAATGCGACTCATTACCCCAATGGCTAGAACAGCACAAGCCCGATCCGGCTTTGCGCTTGTCATAGCCTTAAGCCTGATGGCCTTTGTCCTTCTGCTTGTACTATCGATCACAAGCTTTGTCGTAGTTGAGCAACGAAGTGCCAACATTGCGAAGCAGCAACTCGCCGCGAAGCAAAATGCACTCGTAGGCTTGCAAATTGCCATGGGCGAACTGCAGCAATATCTGGGCCCAGACCAAAGAGCGACAGCGAGTGCTGACATTCTAGACAGCAGCAATAATCCTTACACGCTCGTCTGGCATTCCGATCCATCCAAGGGTTGGGATAGCGCGACAAAGGATTGGGTTGATTCTGGCGGTGACGCGGACTTTGCACTCCCACTCCTCTCGGTAGATCCGGTCAAGCTAACTACTCTAATAAGCAGCGGCGGCGAATTCAACGAATCAGCACTCGATAACCCAGTCGAGCTAATGACCATCACCAAGCCCAGCAACGGCACGCTAACGAGCCTCAAAGCCGAGCGACGCCCGCTCATCGATGCTCAGGGTGCGACTACCGGCAACTACGCTTGGGTGGCTCAAGACGAATCGCTGAAGGCTAACTTAAAGACCGAGCATGGAGATTATCAGAACAAAGATTCCAGCCTTGATTTAGTCGAGACCAGTCGCCGACTTTCGGTCTTCCCCTACGCCAACGCGGCAGGCATTGAAATTGAAGGAAAGCTCCCCTTTGAAGCGGTCGATCCAGTAGTGAGCGGGGAACTGAATGACGATTACTTCGAAAAAATACAAAAAGCCGAAGTTCTAGGTGACCTCATCACCAGTGGCATACTTAATCCTGCAAGCAAATCCGGCTCAAAGGCTGAACAGCTTGCTCCCTACCGGAATCATTTCACTCTAAACTCTAAGGGAGTCCTTGCGGATGCTAAAAACGGTGGCCTGCGCCGCGACCTCAGCCGCGGCCTCGACGACCAGTATTTTGAAAAACTACACGGCGTGCCCGTATTCGGAGTGGATCGCGATGGCAAGGTGGTCGCTGATGGGGTTAATGACCCTGTGGGGGACCAATGGAAGTTCTTTCGCGATTTTTACCAATTCTACCGACCAGTCGATGATGGCCTAGTCTCCGACCTTAGCACCAAGAACATTTTCTACGGCATCTCAGACGTAACTGCAACGAACCCTAGTGTGCGCATGCGCATTACGAACGAAGATGTCGCGCAATGGGGGACGAATGACATATATCAACGCAACAGAGCGTTGCCTACCTACGCAGGACTACTCACTCCCACGACAATCGGGAGAAGCAGATTTTTTCTAACGGATAATGACTGGCATGTCTTCACTCCTCAACTGCGCCCCGTCGTGCTCCGCAACATTTGTAACATAGGAATAAAGAGCAAAGAAATAACTGACCCGGCTAATAGTAATGTCGGCAAATACGTGCTCGAATTTCAAGTATATCCATCCTTCACCATTTGGAACCCATTTAACGTTGCCATCGAATTTGATCCATCCTCCAACTCGCAAAATCCACTGGCTAATGGCGATGAGATATTTATTTTCCAAAATGGTAATGTCGATTTGATTTTCGAAGACCAAGACGGTAATGAAACTAAATTCGATTTACAGTCAATTTGTCCAAGTGTAACCGTTCTCAGCGACCGCACACTATCAGATGCAGGATTACCAACGACACTGCCTCCTGGGGCAGTATGGGTCTGCGGACTCAGTCAGTCTTATTACGCAGAATTAGATGGATATAACCCTCGGTATTATAATGATGCTGCTCTTAGTGCCCGCACTAACGAACCAACGCTTCTACCCGCAGCAGTAGGAAGCACAGTGAGTGAACTAAACAACATTACCTACACAGATGCCGCCGAGACGATAGATGGGAGCAACAGCTGGCAAATCGCTTATTTCGAAGGATCCGACGTACTCACCTTGAAGAGCTCAGGCTACGGCTCATACAGATGGTCGGGGCAAATCGTATCACGTAAGCCGGGAAATCCCAATAGCTCTGAACGATTTAAATGCTTCTCTCTGGGGGAAAACTCTGACGTCACTGGTATACAAACTGACATCGTTATTGGTGAGGTTCAAGGGCTCGCAACAGGCAACGCATTCCCCTTTAACGCAATTGATTTCAGAGCCAACACCACCGGTGATCAAGCCAATGAGAACCCCGCCTTTCCAGCATTTTCACAAGTCAACTTCTTAGGTGCTTACCCACAAGTCGTTGCCAACGACGACAGTAGAGGCGACGTCAAGGCACTCTACATACGAGAGCGATCAAAAGCTAATAGCGCATCACTTACCGACCCCCTACCTCGCCACGACTCTAATGGGCATGGTTATTACGGGCAAGGTTTTGACACTGGGAGTAGTGGCTCTACTCATATAGTGCTCTACGATTTACCCCGCCACCCGATTGTGTCACTGGATGATTTTCGTCATCTGATGCTCGGCTGGAATGAAGATGCCCAGCCACGCCCAATCGGGGCCTCTTGGCCCGTAGCGACGCTAAGTGATTTATCAGATCCTTACATTCGCACTGCTTTCCCATTCGGGCACAACGCTGGCACTTCAGATAGTCGATATGCGAACGGTGCAGGCTGTGATACGAGCTACTACTATAATGACACCCTATTTGATTCCTACTTTTTCTCGGGGATTCCCTCAAAAGAACGCGACAGCGACTCAAGTATTCGAAAGCAAACCTTTCCTTATGACACCCCTTTCACGCAGGACTATATCGATGCCGGAAACCCGCTCGCAAATGCCCGCTTAACTTATTACAATGAGCCGACCATTGAAGTCCTACGGGGATACACAAGTAACGACATAGCTGATGATGGTTACGAGAAAGCTGCAGCACACCTGCTCATTGATGCTCCATTCAACATCAACTCAACTAGCTCGCAGGCATGGCAAGCCATCCTCTCTGGCTTTCGCGATCAAGATATTAGTGGCGTCAACATTGATCACTCCACAAAAGTAAACTACGGGGGTGACGGTAGCCCCTTTATAGATCATTTTATCCCAACTGCCGACGAAAACAATCTCTACAATGGCCATCGGCGCCTTAGCGATAATGACATCATATCATTTACCCAAGCGCTTACCTCCGAAATTCGTGCACGAGGCGTAGCCAATACACTCGGCAAATTCACTAATCGTAGTCTGAATGGCTCTGGAATCGACCAACAAATGAGTCGAATAGATGAAGCGATAAAGACGGCTGGCTTAAACAACACTCAAGTTCATGGGACGACACCAGATGGCGATCGCTATTCACGCCCCGATAAAGCGGCTTCCGCACGGATGTTTGACAAAAGTATGGTCAAGGAAACCTCAGCAGGGCTTCCTGGCTACCTCAAGCAACAAGACATCCTGCGCCCATTGGCACCGATAATGACTTGCAGGGGTGACACATTCACCATACGAGTGTTTGGCGAATCCGTTAACCCGACAACTGGAGATCCGACTGGAAAAGCATGGTGTGAAGCAGTTGTGCAGCGAATCCCAGGATATACCGACGATGTAATTGCCGCTTGGGAATTACCCCCCGAAAACAGCAACAATAATAGATTCGGTCGCCGCCTCAAGGTCATCAAATTCCGCTGGCTTGGTAGTGACGAGGTGTAAGGACTAACTTGCAGCTGTGCTGATTGAAACTAATATGATCGCTGTTTGAATCTCCACTGAATATATTTCAAGATTATTATGCCCTCCAAATTAGTGGCCAAGTTTGCCTTCTCACTGCTACTACTCATTCCGCTTTATGCGGATGCTGAACTGAAAGCGGGGCGGTATTTCCAAGCGATTGCGGGAAACAAAGCGATCGTCCGAACACTCTGGTATCAATCAGGACAAAAGCAGCAGACAATCGTCGCCACTACAACAATGCGCAGCGGCGATTACGCGTATGACGCGGGCGAAAACATCATATTCTATGGCGAGCGTGTCGACCCAGAGGGAACCCCCATCCCGGAAGCCATTGTTCCAATCCCGGAGGGTGCTTCCCGCCTGCTACTCCTCTTTTCCGAGTTATCAGTCCCTAACGAAGAAGGGCTTACCTATCAAGTTTATGTCATTGAAGATGACATAAACAAATTTTCCTTTGGCTCCTTTCATTTTATTAATGCCAGTAAAAAAGACGCAGCCGTCAATCTGGGCGGGAATAAGTTTCTCCTAAAGCAGGGAGCCACAAAGAACGTCGAAGTAGAGCCACCTAAGCAAGGCGATGTATTGATCAACGTTGCCGCTCAAAACCCCGAAGACCTAACATGGAGTCTCTTCTATTCAAACGGCTGGGGGCACCGCGATAACTTACGTACGCTTGTTTTTATCATTGATAACCAGCAAGGCGGTGTGACGACCCTACGCTACAGACAATTTGAGCCAGCGCGATGAGAGCCAGAGCGCCCTATCATCGCATATACAACCCGATCTGCTTAAATAGAAAGCCATTAAAAAACTACTTCTTACGCGGTGGGGCACCGGCCCAGTGAGAAGAAGTGCGATACACCGCCACCTCTTCGCGATTTTTTTCAAAACGTAGGAGATTATCGTCTAAGCGCTTCTTTAGTTGGGCGATCTCATCGGCATCCGCGACGGGATCTAAGCGAGCAGATTCACGTGCAAAGATCTCGCGTGACTGCGACTCAAAATGATCGAGCTCTTCGAGGCGAGCCTGATAGACATCCTGCACATTTTCCGCATCGATCGATACAAGATAATCACTCAAAACTTTATCCAGTTCGGCTGCCTTTTCTGGCATTTCACGAGTGAGATTAAACTTCTCTGAATAGTCATTCTTTAAGTTAAAGAGCTGTGTCTCACCGGTCAGAAGGTGCTTCATATATTTGTAATCACCGAGGCGGATTACACTCATTGGTGGCGCGAAGTAACAGGGGTAGTGGAAGACCATTCCTTCTACCGGACGCTCAACCTCCGCCGCGTTGCCCCGCTCGAATACGCCACGCAGACTGCCGCCATCAAGATCTTCCGGCAAGGGCGTGCTGACGCCAGCGAGGTCGTGTATTGTTGCTAGGAAGTCCCATTGCACCACTGGCACATCGCACTGCACATTCTCTTTCACCCCTGGCCCTGCGACGACCATTGGCACGCGCAGGCCACCTTCATAGAGTTGCGCCTTACCCCATGCCAAGGGGCCATTCGGGCGCATGCCGCCACCGTTATCGGAGGTTAAAATAATGTATGTATTATCAAGATCACCCGCCGCCTCTAGTTCAGCCACCAAAGCACCAAGCCCTTGATCAATCTCGTCGATCATAGCCGCATATTGGAGCCGCCAATGCGAATTTTTCCTACTCGCAGATATCTGATCCGTAGGTAAATAATCCTCATCCTTACAATACTTCCCGCGCGGGAAATTACGGTATTTTTCAATGAGCTCAGCACTCGCCTCATGCGGCACATGCACCGCGTAATGGGAGATCATCATGAAGAACGGCTTTTTTCCCGCGTACTCACGCACGAAATTGACGGAACTCTTTTTCAATGATCGCATCCGTTTTGGATCATCCGCTGGTAGCTTTTTACGGCTCTTAATGTCGACGTAATCACCATGGAAATTACCGTTCGAACCGATGTCGTATTCATCGGTCACATCATAGCCGATCTCGCTCATTCGTTCACGTGCTGCCATGCCCTTGCCAAAGTGAGCAGTAACATAGCCCTTGCCGCTGTCCTTGAGTACATCAGCCATCGAGACTTCGTCCACCCAAGTTAACTTACGTTTGTTGGCTAGTACATCATGCACAAAGGTGTATTGAAGACGGCCAGGTGTCTTGCCAAATTGAATACTCTTACGCGATGGCGTACAAGTTGGTGCGGGCGCATAGGCATTGGAGAAGCGCATCCCGCGAGCAGCCAATGCCTCCAAGTGTGGTGTCTGGTAAAAATCGCTCCTCGACTCCGATTCGCTATCCATCATCGGCACCGAAGTGTCGGCCCAGCCTAAATCGTCAATATACATGAGAATAAAATTGGGTGCATCCGAAGACGCATAAGCCAATGATGCCAGGCCAGTCACCAGAAATGTACTTAGGGTAAATTGTTTAAGTCGAGCCGCTAGTTTCATGTAAATAATAGGTTTAAGGACTGAGCGTATACCCTAGCGGATTATTGATAAAGTCTCAATGTCTCGAAGCGCACAGTATATGTCCTCAAGCGCCATGCAGTGATCTGTCTTAAGCGCTGTCACTACTTTACCCTCACCGACAAACTACAACCTGAAGAAAGTGCCTACCATGAGGTATCCGCGGAGTAAATGATGTCGCCTAGAGCGACTGCCACCACCCTTATTGTCGTGATGGGACATCCACTTGGCGCAGCAAGTCATTGATATTCTGCGGTTCTTACATTACAGTTAGATCTCAATGCTTTAAATAATCTAGCGCCCCTTAAAGGACTTGTCGTATTTGGGCACTAAGAATTGACGCAACACTATGAAATATCTCATTATATCCCTACTTCTGACCGTCTCTCTGGTGGCCGAGAAAGCGCCTAATTTCATACTCATCTATGCGGATGACCTAGGCTACACGCAGACGAGTGTCGCGATGATGAAGGAGCTTCCGGAAACCGCGCACGCCCTGCATCGAACGCCCAAGCTAGATCAGCTCGCTGCCAAGGGCATGCGTTTCTCCAATGCCTACGCGCCCTCGCCCGTTTGCACCTCATCGCGTGCCAGTATTCAGCATGGGAAAACGACCGCACGTGTCGGCTGTATTTCGCTGCACGATGTCGTTGCGGCAAAGAAAAAGGTCGACCTCGGTGCCAATCTATCGCTCGCCGAAATGTTCAACGAAGCCGGTAAGGACTACGTCACGGCTATCTTCGGTAAAGGCTGCAGCCCGATGGGTTGGTTTAAAGATCATGGTTACGACGAAACCGATTTTATTCACAAACACCCCAATGGTAATGCGCACGGCGACTGGTGGGAACCCGCCGACAAAACACCGATCCCCCCAGACGACCCTAAGCGCCTGTTCAGCCTCGCCAAGACATCGACCGACTTCCTCAAAGCGCGGGCAGAAGATGAAAAGCCCTTCTACCTAATGATCTCTCACTACGCGCTGCACGTGCGCAACATGTCGCTCAAAAGCACACGTGCAAAGTATCTAGAGATCCTTGCCGGGCGCAATGGTATCGTCGGTGGCATCCCTGATATTTCGCGTTTTGATGATAATGCCCTAGACATGCCAAAGAATCTTCGGGCGCACTGGGAAAAAGCAAACTATGCCGCCATGGTCGAAGACATGGATACCTCCGTTGGCATCGTGATCGATGAACTCGAAGCCCTCGGCCTAGCCGACAACACCTATGTCATTTTCACCTCCGACAATGGCGGCGGTTCCAGCAATGCCCCACTGCAGGGCGGCAAAGCCAAAATGTGGGAAGGTGGCCTACGCGTGCCCATGATCGCCACGGGGCCAGGAATCCCAGCTAACACACAATGCGATACACCCGTCGCACAATGGGACTTGCTGACAACCTTTCACGATCTAGCCGGCAGTGCCGCCCCACTTCCTGAGGACCTCGACGGCGTCAGTCTTCGCCCCGTCCTCGAACAAGGCAACGCCGGCCAACTCGACGAGCGCGATACTGGCTTCGTCTTTCACTTCCCCGCATTCTACACCGTGCCCATCACCGCATATCGAGATGGTGACTATAAACTCATGCGCCATCTCAATACCGGCGAGATCAAGCTATTCAACCTTGTCGACGATATGGGCGAGACCAAAGACCTCTCTGTAGCCATGCCAGAGAAGACCGCGGATATGGTCCGTAAGCTAGATGCGTATTTAGAAAAAGTCGGCGCATGGACAATGGAAGAGGTCTACAAAACACGAATAGAAGAACTCGAAATGTGGGTCGAGCGGGGCCAACAGGAAGTCAGCCGCATTCAGCAGGAGCTGGAGGCCGCTGGCTTGAGCCCCGAAAAAAGACAGCGATTTAGTGCAGAACTAAAATCAAAGCAAGCCACGCTAAAACGTCATAGCGATGCCCTTGCAAAACAACCAAGTATCATGGCATCCGAGCGCTGGATGTAGCCGAGCAGGCTTTATTCATTTTAATACAAGAGGGCAGCGCATAAGCGCTGCCTTTTTTATTAATAGGTAGCTGTACTCGCCGCCACAATGGCACGCGCTGAATGCAGTATAAACTAAGCTACAAGGAGAGTCAGTTCTTCACCAAGATCAGTAAGCCCCTCACGCAGGCACAAAAAAGTGGCACCCCTTCGCAGAGGTGCCACAACTTCTAAATAATCCTAATAAAAAATAATCGATCTAGCAGCGGCGGCGAATCATGACTGAAGCCAAAGCGAAGCAACCAGCAAGTAGTGCGTAAGTGCTTGGTTCTGGGACAGCGGCGATTGAGAAACTCATACTCGTGAGTGTGAAGCCAAAATTATCAACCTCACTGCTGTCATCGATAGCGGTGAATGTGATTCCTGAACCACCTACCAGCAGATCGTTGGCATTGGCACCAAGTTCTGCTGCAGTTATAGTTCTGACTTCATTGTTGTCACCTGTCATGGTGGCTCTATCAAGAGTAAACGTGCCAACTCCACCACTTGTCTCAAAGGTAATGCCGTCACCGGTTGGATTGATGGACAAACTACCCCAGTGCGCAGAGGAAACTGTAGCTACATCATTGTTATTCCAATTAGTACGGAAGGTCAAACCATGAAAGATCAGGTCTGCGCTAGTAGTCCATGTAAAGGCCTCAGTTTCGTCAAAGTGCCATGAAGCATTACCTGGGGCAGTCGTGGCCATACCCATACCACCTGTGTCAATATTAAATCTGCCATCTGGCGATAAGTTTGAATTCGTAAAGGACACATTTCCTAATTCAGTCACGGACCATTGGTCACCCTGAACACTGTTGTGCAGAGCGTCCCTAACATTGACTTGAGTATCTCCATTGGTAGTGCTAGGCAGGCCATAACCTCCATCAGCGGTCATTGTTACCAACTCAATAACTTGTGCCTGAGCGGTGCTGAAAATAAGGGCAGCAAATATTGTGCATGCGAGGGGTGTTCTTAGTATTAATTTCATAATTTTTTTACTTGGGGACAGTGTGTAGATGATAAATTTAAAATTTTAAAATATGACAGCAAGGTATAATAAAAGGATTTTCGCAATCGCGCAATGTCTGAACGCGCTAAAGTTATGTCAGTCTACGCCATGATTTTATCCATCTCCAAGCCGAGAACCGGTGTTTTTCAAGCAAAACCTGTGGCTTTGGATAGCCGAAATCTTCTAATGCCACGAGATTATTAATACTTTCGGCCTGTTTAAACCTTTGCGCCTGAGAGGACAGTTCATTTTGCGAGGGGCTGAAGTACTTTAAATGGACTGCCGCTCACCTTCACTGCATCCTGAGTATATTGAACCTTCGTCCATTTGCCATCAATCGGCAGACGAACTTCCATCCATTCCCAGCTCTTCGGCATAGCTGGTCGAATCGTCAGTGTCTCGCTTGGGATCGAATATTCCAGTCCAGCAAAGCCCTCCAGATACAATAGAATTTTGCCAGCGTTGAAATTGGAATACTGATCACCGAAAAGTTCGAGGTTTCGTTTGTAAGCTTCAGGTGCGACGGGAATCCCCCACTCTTCGTGGAAGTTGTAGTTTTCTAGATGATTGACCGTGAGTTCAGGAGCGACCTCCAGTCGCTGCTTGAACATACCATCGAGGGTGAAGTATGCGGTGTCCGGGGTATAGCCAAAGGAATGGTCAACAGGGGTGGCAAATTTTTCCATCGACTGCTTGGCCATCGCGAGGGGGAAAAATTCGCCGAAGTAACCCTTCTGTTTATCTAGAGCCCAATGCTGCACAAATTTCTCTGCGTATTCCCGTGGAAAATGCGGCGAGCGCATCGACCAAAAGCTGTTGGTCATATACATGCCATTCTTGGCCGCGCCGAAGAAATTCTCGACCCCATGCGCTTCCCAACCACGGTCAAATGCGGCTCGAATCCGTGCCGCATCACGCTCAACGTGCTGCTCCCAATGCGGCACATCGGCCTCATTACCTGTGAGCTGAGCCATTTGCACCATCACGTCGGCGACTTCATAATGATTCATGGCGAAGCTACCGAGGCGCTTTTCGAATAGTATGGCAAAGTGACCCTCGTAGCAGTCTTTAAGGAAGTCGATATCGCCAGTGTGCTGGTAAATCTGCCACGCGCCTAAAACGTGCTCTGGCGTTTCGCCCCCATACGCACCGCTATGCCAGCCGATCCCTTTGTTATCTGAAATGAAGCGATACCCGCTACCCGTCTCGCGATATCGGTTGTTCTGCGTCAGGTGTTTCCAAGTCAGCACGTTGCCGTAAGCGAAGCGTGGCTTATCTGCGAGCCATGCCCCGGCTTTAATCTGGAACATCGCGTCGTAGCGGTGCATGCCCAGGAAATTGTTCACTGCGGTCTGAGTGTGATTCTCCATCTCCCAGCCCTTCTGAACGTCGATATAATACATCAGATAGATGGACCAAAGATAGTAATAGATCTCGGTGAACTTATTATCTGAACAGCGAAAATACGGCACCTCCTCATTGAGCTGTCGGTTCATTTCCTTAGTCTTCGCGGCCAGTGCAGAGTCAGTGTATTTAAGTAAGAGACTCGCATCTTTCAGCGCGACCTGCCGGTCATCATGCATCGCCCACACCACAGTTGTGCCACTCCGATCGCAGGGCACTGTAAAGCTGTAGTGCTGCACACCTTTCTCGTCGGCATGTATTTTAAGGGATCGATCAAAATTAGCTGAAGTCGATAGAACCGTGGTCATGCCTTCATAAACGCACGGACCCTCTCGCCCTGGCGCATTTGGATCCGGACGAGACTCTACTGTTCCGCCTTCGGTGATCACGATCGCGTTAGTAAGGCGATCATAGTCAATCTCGGCCGTGGAGCGGACACTCTTGCGATGCCAGAAACTATTCCCTGAAAATTCGATCTCTACTCGCCTAGAAGATGTGATAACCGATGCAATGGCATCATTTGGTGCGACAAATTTTACTTCCGTTATCGATACGCCGGCGACTTCGTATTCACAAATTGTTTTATCGGGTCGCCACTTCATACTCTTGGGCTTGGGGTGCTTGTAGCGCTTACCATTAACGATGACCGTGCCGTAGAGAACTCTGGTGTCCTTATAAAACTCCCACCCGCTGTAGTCGTTCCCGACACCGGTATGCTCCGTGCCTGAAATCTGACTTTCGAGTAAGCCAACTCCACGACTACGGAGGTCATGATGAATTGGGTGCGTCAGCCCGATCGTTTCATGCTCGAGAATATTCCAGCTGCCATGAAAGCCACCAATGTAATAAGTCACATTACCCGCGAGAAAGCCGTGCTTGCGCCCTTGGATTTCCTGCTCAACGGCCTGACAATAATCGACCATCGGCGGTTGCTCGCTAGCGAAGACCACACCAGGGGGGAAACTCAAAAATGTTAGTAGCCCAAGGATGCACTGCCATGGGTGATGTGAATGTCTAGACTGGGTCATTTTGAGATGGGTGAGTTAAAAGATTAAACAGTTTCAATTAAGAGAAGTAGAGCGATCGTTGGTTTCAAATATTCGCGTCCATCTGTGCCCATCTCCGCTTGATCGCTCATACAATTTGCGAGCAGTCTCTAGCGCTTGCGACGCACTTTTGATTCAGATACAGTCGCAAGGACCGCCGCGACCTCGACGCTAATGTCCGGATCGTTGGCAAACTGCTCAAAGGCATCGTGCAGATAATGTTGAATGTAATCGTTTGGCTTCAGATACAGATTCACCATCGCCTGCTTAAATTCTGCCGTTGGCGCTTTCTCCACAGCGACCACGATCTGATTAAGTTTGAGCTTCTCCCAACCTCCGACCTCTTTGCTTTTCACCATACGCCCCAAGCCAGATTCCGCGGCTTTAATATCACTCGCACTGACATTGGGCGTCGAGATTAACTCAAGCCAGACCTCGCTCGCTTCCATGTGCGGCCAACGCTGTAAGGTCTTTAATACAGCTGGTCGCAAGGACGATCCAGTGTCGGCAATCTGTTGCTGGATGTAGGCTAAAAGATGATCGCCTGCGACCGCATCCGCGATCACTAACAAATCGCCACGTATCGCATCATTGGCCGCGGTTTTTAGTGCCGGCACAAAGACCGAATCCCACAAAAGATCTGGGTCGCCATAATTAAGGCACAAACGTTTCAGGCTCTTTTGTGCAGGTCGTTTTACAGAGTCGCCTGAAACGATGAACTGTGCCATCGCTTGGCAACTCTCAACCGTACCGAGCACTTCCAAGGCCTTCATGCATTCGACACGTAGATCATCCGGATTACCTGGCGCGATCGTGCGGTTAAACAAGTCTGCAGCACCCTCGGCATTACGCAAAGCGAGTAGCTGCATGGCAGCGGAACGTTGTTTGAGATCACTCGACTCCTCGACGGTTTTAAATAGCTCGTTATCTATCGCCGCGAGGTCGAGCTTCGCCAGCGCTTTACCCGCATCCTCGTCAGATTCATCTAAGAACATTCCATACAGTGTCGAGAAACTCGCACTGCCCCCGATCACGCCCAATGTGAAAATCGCCTGTTTGCGAACCGCCTCATCCGCACTCGATAATAGCGCGATGACGCTCGCCTCGGCACTCGTAATCTCCTGCTCTGCAATGCCCGAAAGAATGATCAACTGATCCTCAGGGGTGCGTGAATCTAAGCCATCGAGTAAGATCGCTTGCAAGGCAGGCTCGGACATTGCGGTGCCAAGTATCGCACTACGTAGGGGTGAAGGTGCTTCGTCGACTGCAGCTTGCAATACTGCCACTGCTTCGGTGGCGTCTTTCTTTAACAAGGCAACAAACGCCGCTTCCGCGACGCCCACATTCGCCGCCGACGAGATCAAAGCCTTGCAGGCGCTTGCATCGGCGCCTGTGGCGAGCATAGCCAATTCAATGGCCGCACGACTCCCTTCATGCGAATTTGTATGCGCCACCTTTAATTCAGAATAGACCGAAGGCTCGTTCAATACGACTAGCGCATTCGCCGCCTGCACGACCGTAGCCGTATCTTTGGAATTCAAAAACTTCACGATTACCTTGGCGGCTCGCGCATCACCACGATAGACAAATGCATCAATATAGGCACCTGTCTCGGCATCGCTCGCACGCATCATCGCTCGCGCCAAGACTGCGGTCGCTTCTGGTGCAGGATTCGCGACCAAAGCGCGACGTGCGCAGTCACGCAACTGGCCATCGGAACTGTTTAGATAGCTTGCGATCACTGGCACCGACTTTTCGCTGCCAGTCAGCTCCAGCATCCGCAGCAGCCACACTTGAGCAGGATGACTGAGGCTGGACCGTAAGAGCTGCAAAGCTTCTTGCTCAAGCGATCTGCGAGCGTTCGCATCTGCCGTCGGTGCAGTTGAGTTGGTCAATAGTTGATGGATGCCGTTGCGCGCATCCGTGCGCTGATCCATTTGACCCGAGTCAAGCTGAGCGACCAGCTCGCTGAGATTTTGCGCAGATGCCATTACCGACAATGCGATCAGGCTGCAGACCGCAGATAATAGAAATTTAGCTTTCATACAAAATAGATTAAAGCGATCAAACAGGAAGCTCGTAACCCGCACGGCGTGGACGATCTTGCCAGCGACGAGCATACTCATCGCCCACAATTTGTTCGACGACGGGATCCCATTTGATCGGGCGTTTCAAACGCTCGGCGATTCCAGCAAGCTGGCAAATCGTGGCAGTCCGGTGACCAATATTGACATCGCAAATCGGCGTGGCGCGGCTTTTAATACATTCGACCCAGTTCACCTGCTGATTGCGTGAAACATATAAGTGCACATCCGAAGGCTTGAGTGGGCGACCCGACAAATCGCTTGGCGTGGTCGCAATGCGGCCGCCTCGGTCGACCATCACTTCACCCTCTGTACCCACGAAGCGAATCGCATGCCTCTTCCGGTCACCGTGGTCGCGAATCACTTTCACACCATCGCCGTATTCATAGGAGTGATACTTCGCTCCTTCATATCCTTTCGGATAGAAAGCCACAGGGCCCGAGTCATCTCGCCCGAGCGCCCATTGAACGATGTCGTAGTGATGCGCACCCCAGTCACCATTTTTGCGAGAGCCATACTCCCAATAACAGCGCCAACCGCCACCATAATTACCTTCCACTCGCTTAAAAGAATACGGCTCATATGGGGCAGGGCCGAGCCAACGATCATAATCGAAGCCCTCGGGGATCGGTTCCTCTGCTCGAAGCTCTGGTTGCGGGAACCCTCCTAGCCCTACCAAGACCTCTTTGACCTTACCGATGTAACCATTGCGCACCAATTCGGCTGCCTTGCGAAAGGCGCTGTTGGATCGCTGCATCGAACCTACTTGAAGAATACGACCATAGCGCTCACATGCAGTCACCATAGCTTTGCCCTCTTCGATCGTCAGCGTCATTGGCTTTTCGACATAGACATCCTGCCCTGCGCGCATCGCAGCAATCGAAATTGCAGCGTGCCAATGATCTGGAGTGCACACCACTACGGCATCCACTGAGGGGTCATTCACAATGTCTTCGTGATAGGGCGTCGCCTTACAATCGCCGCCCCGTTTTTTCATCTCACCCAAGCCGTACGCCCGAGCTTCGGGCTTCACGTCGCAAACCCACAGGGGATGCACATCTTGGCGGCTAGCTATGCCAAAGTGCGCCCCGATTTGCTTACCAATACCTACGTAAGCTAAATTAATGCGACTGTTCGGACCGATGCGACCATTCAGACCAAGGGTCTCGGCTCTTAGAATCATGGGGGCCACTGAGGCAGTCACGCAAAAGGCTGCACCTTTTTTGAGGAAGGAACGTCGTTTGATAATTTTTTTAGAGCTCATTATTAATTCAATAAAATTACAGAATCTGTGATCTAGAGAGAATCATTTAGTTTAAAAGCCAGCAGGCAAAGGTTGTGCATAAGCAATGTCGACTTGAGCGCTTGAAAGTGAGTCTACCTTAATGACGTTTAACGAAAAGTTTCCTCGGGCAAGGGACTCGTCTGGAAAATGGATTCGATCTGCCCCATAACTACATTTGTGAGCAAAGAAACATCGCCGATAGCTTTGAGGTTTTCCTTTAAATGGTCCGTATTAGAGGCTCCCAAAATTGCCGTCGTCACGTTCGAATTCTTCAATACCCATGCGAGTGCTAAGCGTGCGGGAGTGATCTCTAGCTCACGCGCTACGCCCGCAAACTCAGCAACCTTATGTACTCGGGCTTCGTAGCCGGGGGGCAGACCTGCCTGCTTGAGCCATGCTTTTCCCTGCTTCGAAACCACGAACTTGCCGCCCTTCTCTTGCAAATAATGACCCACCAATTCTCCGCGTGACAAAGGCGACCACACCGTAGTGCCGAGGCCGACTTCTTTGTAGAGGCGTGAATAATCAACCTCAAAACATTCACGCGTAAAAAGGTTGTATTGCGGCTGCTCCATCACTGGTGCGACGAGATTATCACGCGCCGCGGCGGCATGTGCGAGTGCGATGTCGCGCGCAGTCCACTCACTGGTCCCCCAATAGAGGATCTTGCCCTGCCGCACCAGATCTGTCATCGCAGCAACCGTTTCCACAATTGGCGTATCGAGGTCGGGGCGGTGGCAGAAATAGAGATCTAGATAGTCCACCTGCAAGCGTTCGAGCGCTTGATGGCAGGCCTCGATCACATGCTTGCGAAACAGTCCTTTACGAGTGGGCTCATCGCCTCCCCAAAATACCTTACTCGAAACACACCAACTATCGCGCCGCCAAGCTTTGGCTTTGAGGATACGCCCCATCACCAACTCTGATTCACCCGCAGCATAGACTTCGGCATTATCAAAAAAGTTGATGCCGGATTCGTAGGCGAGGGTCATTAGCTCATCGGCAGTCTCTTCAGAGATCGACTCTCCAAAGGTGCGCCAGGATCCTAAAGAAAGTTCACTCAGAGGTAGCCCTGTTTGGCCAAGATAACGGTAATTCATAGATGTAAAAATTCTGAAAGATTCTTATTTGGCATCTTCGCTCATAGCCATGCGCTCGCGCGTGAAGATCGCTTCTTGTTTAAGCCATTTAATGTATTTCTTTGCCTCAGCAAGTTGCTGCTGCGCTTGGGCATTTCCCGCTGCGGCAGCGACACGATTTGAGTCCGCGCGCGCTTCAGCTTTGGTCAACCACTCACCTTCGATGTTTTCCAAAAAGCCTGCACGCAGTTGATTTACGTCCTCCGCCCCTACCGAATCGAGATACTCTGTCATCTGCTGTTCCAGTGATGCCGCCATTTCAGGATAAGATGACTTCAAATCATACTTTTCAGACAGATCTTCGCTGAGCTTATAAAGTGCGATCGCTTGGGTATCCAAATTCTTTAACAGTTTGAAATCACCACGGCGTATGGACGACTCTGGTTCACCGTTGTACCACGGGAAGTGAAAGATCAGCGCATCCCCAGGACGCTCGACTACCGCGGCATCGCCCAGAGTAAAGGTATCCGCAATGCTCACGCCATCCAACTCCTCAGGTAGTGGCGCCGTGCCACCAGCTAGCTGGTAGAAAGTTGGCAACCAATCCCACCCTGCAGTTGGCACCGAGCAATATTGCCCCTTCGGCACGCCAGGCCCACAAACCACGAGCGGAATACGAATGCCTCCCTCGGTCAAATCACCCTTCGCACCTTGTAACGGAGCGTTGCCACGTAAGCCCCCGCCATTGTCGGAAGTGAAGATCACATAGGTGTTATCATCGATCCCCAAGGCCTCGATGTGATCAAGTAAATCGCCAAACGAGCGATCTGTATCTTCGATCATCGCCGCATAATTAAGCAACCAGTTGTGTTTAAAATCCGGGATTTCATCATCAGGTAAATAATCCGAATCCACCGCTTTTATAGGACGCGGTAATGCGCGGTATTTTTCGCGCGTTTCCTTCAAGGAATCATGCCAGATATGAACCGAATAGTGCGACAGTTGAACAAAAAAAGGCCGCTCCGCATCAGCCTGCTCAGAGATGAAATCCTTCGTCATTTGAGTCAACGAGAAGAGACGCTTTGGATCATCATCCGGAAGATGCGTCCGCATGTCGTCCAAATAGTCCCCCTCCCCGTTACCAGTGCCTTTTTCCTTCTCGGTGAAATCATAGCCCGCATCGCTCGGCTTCATTGCAGGTATGTGCCACTTACCAAAATGAGCGGCAACGTATTCAGGGTTAGCTAACTTCAGTGCCTGCGGAATAGTAATCTTGCCTCGGTATTCCTTAGACGAACGATCGGTATTTAAGGTCGAGTTGAGCATGCGTGCGGGCGTCATACCATGGAGCATCGCATTACGCGACGGTGTGCATACAGGCGCTGGCGCATAGGCATCGGAAAAGACCAACCCTCGATCAGCCATACCTTGTAGGTGCGGCGTCTGGTAAAAATCACTACGTGTATTTTCCCTTCCCTCAATCATCTCGACCGAGGTATCTGCCCAACCGAGATCATCAATGTAAACAAGAACGAAATTGGGAGCTGCCGTTTTAGCGCTCAACGCAACACATGAGGCAATGAAAAAAGCCCAAAGCTTTATTTTGAGAGAATGGGGAGTAAGGGATGCCATGAGCTTTTATAATAAGTCATCAGAGTCGTGATAACAATGTCTATCCGCGCAGAATTCCTGTCAACTTACGCCAAAAAGAATAGTGGCTATAATAGAAGACAAATGAAATTCTTGATTCGTCATTCTGCCATCACTCGTCATATTAAAATCAAAGCTGCCATAGGCGCATTTATGCATGAACGTCTACGCCAAATGTGCAGTTCATTACAGGCTTGTTTCTTTGATCTTACACATTCAATAAAAACCATGAAAAAGGAATTCATCCAAATCATGCTCTCGGTAGCAGCTTGCTGCACCGTAATGGCCGAAAGCAAACTTCCCTTCATCAACAGCGACTTCGAATCGGGGGACCTGACTAACTGGATAGTTGATGGAACCGCCTTTGCCCGCAATCCATTTCAGCGCTCAGGAGATAAAAAAGACCAACGACTCCATGGAAGCATGCAAGGTGACTATTGTGCAAATTCGAGCGTTCATGGGGATTACCATATCGGCAGCCTTACTTCCACTGCATTTATAATCACCCGCGACTACCTCACCTTCCGTATTGCTGGCGGAGTTGAAAAAAACACTCGGGTCGAGCTAATCATTGAAGGCGAGCCAGTCAAGGACTGTAGTGGCATTGAGAACTGGATCTTGAAGTCCAATTACTTCGACCTTAGTGAATGGCGCGGTCAATCGGCGCAAATTCGGATCGTCGACGAAGTCGAAGCGTCTTGGGGGCACATTATTGCGGATGACTTTCAACTAACAGACACAAGACCTAACTTCTTAGCTTGGGATCAGCACGAACGCACGTTCACCGTCAGCAAAGAACACCTGGTTTTACCAATTCACAATCTGCCCGAAACGGTCGAACGCGGCTTTCGAGACCGCAAAGACTGGCTTGAAGTCAAAGGCAGTCCCGTGCAAATACTCGTCGATGGCAAGCCTGTCCGCCACTACTGGGCAAAACTGGCCGAGAATACAGCTGCAACTCACTGGTATGCCTCGCTCAGCCTCGAAGACTTTGAAGGCAAAGAAGTCACAGTGCGCTCTTGGCGCTCAACCGAAGCAGGCTTTGACCTGATTCAGCAATCAAACACCATTCCTGGAGAAGAGCACTTCCACAAAGAAGCCTTCCGTCCCAAGTTCCACTTCACACAAAAAACCGGATTCAACAACGACCCCAACGGCATGGTCTACCATGAGGGCATCTGGCACTATTTCTGGCAACACAACCCAATGAAAAAAACAATGGGTAATCAAACCTGGGGATACGCCACGAGCACCGACCTGCTTCACTGGACACAACATAAAGGCGCCCTCTTCCCCTACACCAACGGCGACCATTACATGTTCTCCGGCTGTGGCACCGTCGACAAGCAGAACACTGCAGGCTTTGGCGAGAATGCCATCGTGCTGTTCTTCACCAATACCGGCGTTGGCGAATGCATCGCCTACAGCAACGATGGCGGCAAGAGTTTCCAACGCTACGAAAACAATCCGATCATTACCTTCGATAAACACGGCACCTCAGGAAAGCCGTTCCATGTCGGACGTGACCCAAAGGTTATTTGGTATGCATACGATGCTGCGGACACGCCGCTCAACGAGACAGCCGCAAAATTTGGCGGCCACTGGGTGATGCTGGTTTACGATTTTACCAACGGAAAAGAAAACCAGAGCGGCCGATTCTACTCCTCCGTGGACATGAAACACTGGGAGCACCAGAGTGACCTGTTCGGTTACTTCGAATGCATGGAACTGTTTGAGCTGCCCGTGGACGGCGACGAAACCAACACACGTTGGGTGATTTATTCGGGCGACGCCAAATATGCAGTGGGCGACTTCGACGGTAAAACTTTCGCCCCCGAACATGAAGGCAAGTATCGACTTCACTACGGCACTTACTACGCCTCGCAGACTTTCGACAACGCACCCGGCGGTCGCAAAATACAAGTCGGCTGGAACACCTCGCAAGCTGCCCCCGAAGCGCCGTATGCAGGCCACCATAGCTTCCCGCACGAACTCACCCTTCATAAAGAAGCTGAGGGCATCCGCATGCGGGCGAATCCAATCGAAGAGATCAAAGAACTGCGAGTAAGAAGCCATCACCTAGAAAATGTGGAATTTACCGATAGCACCCCCGCTATCCTACCCCTCAACAGCAATACATTTGATCTTACGCTAGAATTCGAACCAGGCGATACCGAGCAGGTCATCCTAAATATTCCCGGCACCCACATTCGCTACAAAACCAAAGAGCAAATGGTCGAGCATCGGGAAATCCCGCTTAAGCTGATCGACGGTAAGGTCAAAATTAGAGTCTTAGTCGATGTCTGTCTGTATGAAATCGTAGGCAACGATGGGCGCGTCTACGTCTCCCTGCCAAGAGACTACAAACAAAAGATTTCTGAAATTAAGCTAGAAGCTAGAGGTGGGACTGCGAAAATCACCCAACTAGAAGTGCACGAATTGAAATCGATCTGGGACTAAGGCCCAAATTAAACCCTCAATACAGGGCCTAAGCCATTAACAACACTCTTCTACGCACTCGCTCATCTGCTTCTCACACGAAAAGGTAGCACTATAGCAAGGTTCGGCCCCCATTGACCGCAAGCGTCTGCCCAGTTAAAAACCCGGAATGTTCTTCTGCGAAAAAACGCACAGCCTCAGCCACCTCTTCTCGGGCGCCCCAGCGGCCTACCGGCACACTTTCAAGATAACTGTCTTTAGTTGACTCAGCGACTAAGGCATGGCGCTCCACTGGGATCCAACCCGGAGCCACTGAGTTAACTGTGATCCCGTGGGGTGCCAGTTCCATAGCGGTACTGCGGACATACCCAATTTGCCCACCCTTCGCAGCGACGTAAGCAGAAAAAGGGCTACTCCCACAGTGAAAAACCTCGCTAGTCACGTGAATGATGCGACCAAACTGGCGC
>QOOZ01000026.1 GCA_003331195.1 Puniceicoccaceae bacterium
GTAGAGCTTGTAACGCTGGTTACGGGCGGTGACTTGCGTTTTGCCAGGCTCCATATCCCGGTTATACCAGCAATAGACGAATTCTCGTGGGTTACCCGTTCCGCCGTGTAGCTGTGGCAAGAAACTATTTCCGTCAAGGGTGAGTCCATCTGTGCTGCCATTTGCCATCTCGCAGAAGGTCGGCAGAAAGTCGCTAAAGTCGACCAGGTCATTGTGCACTTTTGCAGGGACTGTACCTGGGCGGGAGACGATCAGAGGGACGTGGGTGCCGCCATTGGTTAAGGTACCTTTACGCCCTGGAAAGGGCTCGCCCTTGAGCATCGAAACGACAGCACGGTCTGTGCCGTTGTCGCCCGTGAAAATCAGGTAGGTGTTTTCGAGGAGTCCACGCCGCTCGAGTTCTGCTTCAATTTTACCAACGAGGTGATCGACATATTCGACCATATCGCCGAAGTATGCTTTGTCGCCTTTGTAGGTGGGGGATCCGGCACTAGTGGGGTCCCAGTCCTCGGAGTGTGGAGTCGGCACGAAAGGGCAGTGAGTGAGTATCATTGGGTAATAGACTAAGAAGGGTTGTTCCGCTTTACGCTCAATGAAGTCGAGGATGAAGTCGACCATTAGGTCGGGGGCAAATTCACCACCATTGTATGCTAAGGGCTCGCCGTTCTTCTCAAGGATCGGATTTTCATAGCGCTTATCGACACGTATGCCATCAATTTTCATGCGCCCATCACGAGTGTGTTGCCAGAGCAATGCTTCGTCGAAGCCGAAGTGCTGGGGCGCATCTTTTTGTCTGCCTAGTTGCCATTTGCCTGCGATACATGTGGCGTAACCTTCCGCTTTCAATTTGTGGGCGAAAGTGACCTCACCGCGAGGGAGCAGGCCGAACTTTGTGTAGTTTCGGACATTATATTGACCGGTCATGAGCTGCACGCGCGAGGGGGTGCAGATGGGCTGTGCGTAACAATGTTCAAACCGTGCGCCCTTGGCGGCCAGACGGTCTAGATTGGGCGTTTTATAGGGGGTGCCCCCGTAGGATCCTATCGTTTCAAGGCCGAGGTCGTCGGCCATGATTAGGACGATATTAGGTTTCGTTAAGCTTAACACAGGTGGGCCCGCGTTAGCTGTTTGCAGAGAGAAAATTAGTAGGAGGGCTAGGGGAAGTGGGTGAAAAATGGATTCCATAACGCGTTAAGTATGCTTATCGACTACGCTTGTCTTACAAATTTGATTCGAAAGCTACAAGTTTTAATCAAACTAACTAGAGGCGGGCAAGATGCACTGGGGCATTGTGCTATTTAAGAATGTCAGCCTACGCCTTTATTATGTCTCATTACGTCTTTTCGATTAATAATCTCGATTTAATAAAATTAAATTGAGATTAGTTATATATATAATAAGCATAGTTTTATGAGTCTTATAGTAATTTTCAATGAGCCTTCTTTGGGCGGTAGTTTATGTCGTAGTGTGCTCGCGAATGGTGCATCGCACTTGACAGGTCGGCATATTCATTCGCATTTTAGGATTGTCTACATCAGTTATTACAGGTGCCGACTTGTTTGATTATTGCCCTACAATCATGATCATTAATATAGGCAGATTCTTCTGAGATCTGCAGTCAGTTTCCCTCTTACAACTGGTTAACAATTTATCCCTTCAACTTCATGTCTGGTGTCACGCTTAAGCATTTAAATAAAACCTACGGCCCCGGCACAAAGGACGCCTTTCATGCGGTGAAGGGGATTGATCTGGAAATACGCGACAAGGAATTTATGGTGCTTGTCGGCCCTTCGGGTTGCGGTAAGTCAACCACCTTGCGCATGATTGCTGGCTTAGAAGAAGCGTGCTCAGGAGATCTTTGTATCGGCGATCGTCGGGTGAACGATGTGCTACCAAAGAATCGTGGTGTCGCAATGGTGTTTCAAAATTACGCACTGTATCCGCATATGACGGTTGCCGATAATATGGCTTTTGGGCTGAAGCTGCGTAAGACTCCAAAAGCTGAGATTCAACAACGCGTCGAAGAAGCCGCTGATACTCTGGGGCTGAGCTCGATGTTGAGCCGTAAGCCTAAGGCGCTCTCTGGAGGGCAGCGTCAACGTGTAGCGCTGGGCCGTGCGATCGTCCGTAAGCCGGATGTCTTTTTGTTTGATGAGCCGCTGTCTAATCTGGATGCGAAGATGCGTGTGCAGATGCGCGCAGAAATCTCCAAACTGCATGCGCGTTTGAACGCGACGATGATTTATGTGACGCATGACCAGACTGAGGCGATGACGATGGGGGATCGAATCTGCGTAATGAAAGAGGGTGAAATCATGCAAGTTGATGAACCGATTAACATTTATCAGAGTCCCGCTAACATATTTACTGCGGGCTTTATCGGTCTCCCACAGATGAATTTTTTGCATGGCTCCGTAGTAGAAGCCGATGGCGGCTATTATTTTGTGGGTCAATTAGCCGGGGTCGATCGGATAGAACTCCCTGCGCGCTTGGGCGAGATCGCCCGAGCGCACTTAGGCAAACCTTTGGTGCTGGGAGTGCGACCGGAGCATTTCTCCGCCTGCGAGGCAGATGATCCCCAGGCGATTCATGCGAAGGTCGAGGTTGGGGAGCCCTTGGGGGCGGAAAGCTTTATCCACCTGTCTACCGCCAATGGTAGTAAGCTGGTTGTGCGCTTGGCTGGGATTGTGCAATCAAACGTCGGTCAGTTATTGAGCGTGAAGCCGCATTTGGATGAGGTGCATTTGTTTGATGCTGCGAGCGAATTGAGGTTGGAGGCGCCGCACGTGGTAGCCTGATTTTGTGCGTATACGACAAATCAACTTGTAAGGAGAAGCCGATGCCCAACAAATCAACCCAGACGAGTTTCACCAAGGAGTATCATTGCATTCCTGATACATGTCGCGATCAGCACCTTCCTATGGCGCCTCGCTATGCGTCGCCGTTTCGCGATCATGGTATTCGTGGGCTTGGCTTGCACGAAGTAGCACCGCCTTATGAAGTGCGTCGCCTGTCCTTTCCTTGGCACCTTGCCTTGATCACCGTATCAGGACATGCAGAATTTGAATGTTTAGGCGAAGTGGGCGTGATGGAACCTGGACAGATTTGGGTCGGTCCCCTAGAGACGGCCTATCAATACAAGGCGCTGGACGATTGGAAATTTATCTCTGCGGCTTTGTATCGCACGCATGAATTTGTTCATCTGGAGGGAAAGATGCTGCACCGCGATTTATCGCACAGCACAGAGCCAATTATATACGCCATGGAGGCATATTTACAAGAGTCCGCGGCGACTAAAGGTCCGGGAGCGACTGCCCCGATCGGTTTGGCGACCTATATTTCAGAAGCGATCGTGCGCGATTTGAAAGATGGGCAATTTACTGGAGGCAATCGTGTGCGCTTACGCCTCGCTCATGTTTGGGAAGAGGTGAATGCAAATCCGGGTGAAGAGTGGAATTTGCCTGCACTCGCGAAGCGTATGCATGTGTCCGTAAGGCAGTTCCAGCGGATCATGAAGGAGAACTATGATGTGACAGCTGAGGGTTTGTTGATGCGCATCCGGATGGAGCATGCGCGCGAGTTACTTAGTTCGACCGATATGACGATGGTGATGGTAGCGGATCGTATTGGCTATCAATGTGTTTTTGCATTTTCGAAAGGATTTAGGCGGCACTTTGGCATGCCTCCAGGTGCATATCGTAAAGCAGCCAATCAAGGAGCGATACCTCATGATGTCGTATAGGGACATATATTTGGCGTCGCCCGCTATGGTTAAATTTGCCGGAAACGATTACCTTTCAGTATTTAATTTGCCTTCTAGTTTTTGTCTATGTGTGCCTTGCGATTACATTTTTTGTTAGCTCTTCTGGTTTGCGAGGCGGCACTTTTTTCGGCGACGGTGACCGCTGAATCAACAGTGTCGATTCGGACGACCGATTTTGCGCCTAGTCCCGACGCACTTTTTAGCATAGCGGGTAAGGCGGAAATGGCTGTATACCGTGCCTTTCGCGAAAAATATCCAAATATCCGTCCAGAGGGTAATTCATTGTCACTCAAACTGGAGGGACCAGCAGGTGAAGCGCCTCTATTGATGTCCATTGCCGGGCGTACTGCACCGGATGTTATACATGTGAATACAAGGCAGTCGGGAAGCTATATTGGGCGAAACTTTTTGCTGCCTCTGGATGAATATATTAATTCGGAGCAGACCGCTGCCGAAGCGCAGAACTTAGGCGAATACGATGAAAACATCATGTATCGTGACGAGTTAGAGGAGCGGGTACGGCCTCAAATTTGGGACGCGGTGTCACGGGTCGATTCTGCAGGTAAGCGGCATTTTTATTTTTTGCCGTTTAGTTATTTCGTGCGCGTGATGGCTTATAATAAGACTGTCTTTCAAGAGGCGGGACTTGATCCTGATAAGGATTATCCAAAAACATGGGATGAACTTGCGGCGGTTGCGCAACAGATACAAAACCCCGGTGAAGATCGTTACGGTATTATTTTGGGGAAAGAGGGCGGAGCAGGTTGGACCTCGCTGCCTTTCTTCTTCTCTATGGGTTCAAAAATTGTCGAGCGTGAGGCAGGCACAGGCAATTGGGTCGCTCGTTTTAACGATGCGGGCGCGGTGCAGGCGGCTGACTTTTACTCCAGGCTCGTAGATGCCCCCTGGACCGATGAGGACGGGCAGCAGCGCTATGGCGTTGGGATGAGTAGCGGTGAAGCTTGGTCAATTTGGGACCGTGGCCGTATCGGGATGGGCTTGCTCTACATAAACGACATATTGATCAATGCGGATGATCACATTTCCAGCATGAGCCCCGGAGAGCTTGGTTTGGTGCCTGTTCCGTTTGCGCCTTCGGGGCAATCCATCACAGAGTTACATGTGCGGGGCTTGGGGGTCTGCGCCACAACCGAAGATCCGGAGAAGATTGCCGCGTCGTGGAAATTCATGCGCTTTGTGGGAAGTCCGGCAGCGGAGCGCGTAATCGTACAAACATATGTGGAAAATGGATACGCTAGTTTTATTAATCCAGAGAAACTGGCATTGCATGGCTATAACGAATACGTAGCCACTGTGCCTGCGCAGTGGAAGCATACCCTCGAATTCGCGTTGGAGAATTCATTGCCCGAACCGTACGGCGAGAATTGCCAAGTCTACATTGAACGGGCAAGTAAGCCCTTACAGAGCGCATTTTCTGAGGGGGTGCCGCGTATTGCGGATGATGCGACACGCTTGGCGCGGTTACAGGAATTATACGATACGGCCGTAAAGGAAATTAATGAGAAGATGCTTGGGCAAGTTCCTGAGGATGTGATGGCATATCGGCGCAAGGTGGCTTCCGCGGTGATGCTCTTAGTCGCAGTATCATTTGGATTAATGTTTGCGTATATTTGGCGTTTGTTTTCTGGATCAGAAGGTGGAGTAAAGCGCGGCTTCTGGGGGTGGCTGAAGAAATATTGGCTCGCATATGTGCTACTGACACCCGCGATTGCTTCGATTTTTGTATTTAATTATTACCCACTAGCGGCGGGTGCTCGAATGGCGTTTTTGGACTATAATGTGATCGGCGAATCCACCTTTGTGGGTGTGGATAATTTTGCTGCCGTGTTGTTTGACAGTGTTTTTTGGGTCTCAATTTTGCGCACGGCAGAGTATGTTTTCTGGAGCCTCTTGTTGGTGTTTCTACCACCGATTATATTAGCGCTTTGTTTGAGCGAGTTACCCCGAGCGAGTGTCTTATTCCGGGTATTGTATTATTTGCCAGCGCTAGTTTCTGGCTTGATTGTAATGCTAATGTGGAAAATGTTCTTTGATCCATCAGAGGCGGGCGCGCTGAATCAGGTGTTGGCAATTTTAGATTTTGGCCCGCAAAAATGGCTACAGGATAAGTCGCAGGCAATGGTTTCGATTATCATACCGTTGGCATGGGCGGGTATGGGTCCAGGTTGTTTAATCTATCTCGCGGCTCTTAAGACTGTGCCAGAAGATCTCTATGAGGCATCTGCAATTGATGGCGCGGGCTTCTTAGGGCGCATCTGGCACATTACGCTACCGACAATTCGGCCTCTCGTAATGATTCAATTGATCTTTGTATTGATCGGTGCCTTTCAGTCGGCCGATAACGTCTTGGTCATGACAGCTGGCGGTCCGGACCACGCGACGCATGTGATCGGGCTCGAGATTTTCTACGACGCGTATGTTTATCTGCGCTTTGGCGTTGCGATCGCGATTGCATGGATTTTGGGCTTCTTCTTGATTGGATTAACAATGTTCCAAATGAAGCGAATCTCCCGCATGACTTTCACCACTGCCAAGAGCTAGTCGGATGCCTGTTATTTTACCATCTGAGAAACGACAATTTCGTTCGCGCCTCGTTTATTTTGCGCTTTATGCCTCGTTGGCCTTGGGCTCACTTAGTATGGTCTACCCCTTCTTGCTGATGGCTTCTGGTTCATTTAAGAGCCGAGTGGATGTGCAAGACCTGGATCTTGTGCCTCGCTTCATTCACGATGACACTATGCTCTTTCGTAAGTATGTGGAAGCGAAGTATAGTGAACGAATTGAAGAATACCGCTCGGCGACGGGGGATGATGCGCGCAACTTCAGAGCGGTCACATTACCCGATGCCAATCCAGTATTAGTGGCAGACTGGACGGAATTTGTTAGTTCTGCGGAGATGCCAGCCAGTTGGTTCCTCACTGCGTTCGGACCGACCCAGGAGGGTAAAATAATTCAACGCAACGAGCGTGCATTTCGCCAGTATGTAAGTGACCTGTGTGGTAATGATCTCGAGGTCTTTCATGAGCGTTTTGACGAACCGATAGAGAGTTGGTTCTTTTTGAAGTTTCCGCCGGAGCGCCTAACGGATCGCAAGTATCAGTTGAGCTCATCTCCTTTGATTGAGGTCTTCTATGCATACAAGCAAACCTTGCCGCTGGAAGATCAGATATACGTATCCTGCAACGCGGCTTATCTTCGTTATTTGAAGCTAGCCCAATTGGGGGACACAGATTCAGAACTCAATGCCCGTTCTAATCTGCCGGAGTGGGAAGCGTATGTGCGCGGATTTTTGCACCCGCAGTTTATAAGGGTAGATTCGTCGCAGAAAATAGCGTGGGTGCAATATTTAGAAAACAAATATGTAGCCGTGGCGCACCTTAACAAACTTTATGCATCGGACTATTCAGGATTTGATTCAGTAGCGATGCCGGAAGATAAAATTACGGCTTCGGCTCAGCTCACTGATTTCTTGCAATTTATTTCGGACCCATACCTGTGTGAACTGGGGGCACTATCTCTGGATACCCCAGAGCTTCGTTGGCAGGCGTATTTGGAAAATAAATACGGGTCTATTACTGCTACAGCCTCAGCACATCAGCGCAGCTATGAATCTTTTTTCGAGGTGCGCATGCCACAAATCGAAGCGGATCGCCAACATGTAGAGGCTAACGCCAGTGATTTAAGGATTTATTTTGGAGGCAATAATTACCGCATGGTGTTGGAGTACATCTTCTTCTACGGCAGCGGCATTGAGAATACTTTGATCTACTGCTTGGCGGCAATCGCTCTGGCGCTACTGGTTAATCCCCTAGCGGCATATGCCTTGTCGCGCTATAAGCTACCGGGGCAATTCAAGGTGCTACTGTTTCTTATTGCGACGATGGCATTTCCAGGGGTCGTGACGATGATCCCAAATTTCCTATTGCTGCGCGATTTGGGCTTATTGAATACTTTTGCAGCATTACTGCTGCCGACTATGGCGAATGGGTACTCGATCTTCTTGTTGAAGGGATTCTTTGATAGCTTGCCGCAAGAGCTGTTTGAAGCGGCCGACATCGATGGGGCGAGTGAGTGGCAGAAGTTTTGGATGATAACCATGAATCTATCCAAGCCAATTCTTGCAGTGATCGCGCTGGGGGCTTTCAATGGCGCTTATGCTAATTTCATGTATGCATTCATTCTTTGCCAGGATAAGGACATGTGGACACTGACCGTGTGGCTCTACCAATTGCAGCAGTTTTCTTCGCAAGGCGTCGTCTTTGCATCGCTCATGATTGCGGCGGTGCCAACTTTATTGATCTTCATACTTTGCCAAAAAGTAATCATTCAGGGGATCGTTGTCCCGACCGAGAAGTAATAGTTTAATCTACTAAATTACAATCTATGATACCAACCGAATTAAAGAAGAAGATGAACCCTATGCTGGTTCAGGTGATCGTCATCAGTGTTTTGGTCCACGTGATGGGAGCTTTTATCGCGGGAGTCGTGACGATTGCTACGATTGTGATTCAGGACGATGCACAATTTGAGGTACCGCCATCGGTCGTCGAAGAAGAACCCCCGCGTGAGGTAAAAGTGGTGATACGACCTGAGCAGGCGAAAGTCCCGCAAACGCAGCGCTTAAGGATGCGGCCTGTTTCAAATATCGCTGTTGCGGATGTGGATGTAAATTTGCCTGATATGGATCAGAATTTTACCGTGAGTGCAGGCCTCGGGGGTGTTGGCGGGGGTCGATTACTTGGAGGCACGCGCGGGAGCATCGGCATGGGACTCTCGGATATTAGTGTGTTCGGCTTGAAGACGCGGGCAGAGCGTATCCTGTTTGTGATTGATACCAATCGCCGAATGGTGACAGACGAAAAGGGTGGATTGGATAGTTACCAGGTGATCAAAGATGAGATTTCCGACATGGTAGGCAATCTTTCTGCGGGTACATTATTTAACGTCATGCTAACGGATATTCGACGTATTAAGCTCTTCAAGCCACGGTTAGTGCCATCAGGTAATGAAGTCCATCAGGAGTTGATAAAATGGATCTCAACAGTGAATAATAATGCGGCAACACCTGGGCTAGAAGGTGTTTCTGGCTCTATTATGCCGCTACTCAGAGCATTGCCAGAAAGTGAGATGCAAGCTGCGGTGTCGTGGAATAATGGTCACAATCACACTGCATTTATGACTCAGCTTGTCATTGAACAAAGTGCAGACGCGATCTTTATGATTACGGGCGACCATCGTGGCTTTGGTCAGGTGGTGGCTCCGCCGGGCGAGGCACAATTAATAGCATGGGAAGAACTCAGATCTTCTGCAGCCTATCAAGAGCAGGCTGCCGCATTTCACCAAGAAGAGCCTGAGATGAGGCAACGAGTTGCCAATGAATTGGCTAAAATCAATAAGGCTCGTGCCAGTCGTGGGGAACCACCCCGTGTACTTGCTCGCAACAGCAATGACGTCCGTGGCACAGCCAATGAGTTGGGACTAAAATGGAAGAACCCCCACCCAGGGGGTGGCCCTGGCCATACGAGCACCAGCCCGAGAGACGTGGAAAAACACTTCACCGATGTGATAGAAAAGTTATACACCAGCAAAGGGCAACAGCCCCCATCTTTGAATGTTATATTGTTCCTAGCGGGGGATGAGGTGTATCAAAAGAGCTGGGAAGACGAGCTTAAGTCTTATGTGCGCTTTTTTAAAGGGAGGAGCCGAATTATTCGCGGTAAGAACGAAATCAAGAGCGCTCGCAGCGCGATGGAAACAAAGAATTAAAAATCTAAAGTCATAAAAATATAGAAACTCTTTTACAGGCCATTTCTGCTCCTGTGCGTTGTAGTTTTATTATAAGTACACTATGAAATCGAGAATTCATGCAATCGGAATAGCTACTTTCGGACAGCTATCAGACGGCCGTGAAGCGCAGATCTACACACTGAGCAATCAGAATGGAATGAGCGCAGCTGTTTCCGATTACGGCGCGACACTCGTCTCTGTATTCACGCCAGATCGTGATGGTGAAATACAGGATCTATTGCACGGCTACGATTCTGTT
The DNA here is from genome assembly GCA_003331195.1 of Puniceicoccaceae bacterium. GTDB lineage: Bacteria > Verrucomicrobiota > Verrucomicrobiia > Opitutales > Coraliomargaritaceae > Thalassobacterium. The sequence goes on from QOOZ01000026.1 coordinate 9,831, forward strand.
GACGGTTATGCGGGATCTACGAACCCATACCTTGGTAACACTGTCGGCCGTTTTGGCAATCGTATCTCTGATGGGAAGTTTTCACTGGATGGTAAAGATTACACACTAACCACGAATAATGATCCCGGTGGGGTTTCATGCCACCTGCATGGTGGAGTAGACGGCTTTAATCGGCGCCTATGGTTGGCAACTCCCAAGCCCGACGAAAATGCGATTACTTTTACCTACGTATCTGTCGATGGGGAAGAGGGCTATCCAGGAACGCTGACGACGCATGTGACTTATCAGCTTAATGATGATAACGAACTGAGCTGGACGGCGGTCGCCACGACGGATGCGCCGACGATCCTGAACATCGTGCAACACGCGTATTGGAACCTATCGGGTGATCACACGACTACAATCAACGACCATGTTTTGATGCTCACCTGTGACCGCTATCTGCCCACGAATGTAGGCTTGATCCCGACTGGCGAGTTGGCGTCTGTTGCCAATACACCTATGGATTTTACGCAGCCTACCGTAATTGGTGCACGATTGGATCAAGCATTTGAAGCGCTCGAATTCGCTGGTGGTTATGATCACTGCTGGGTACTGAAGCAACCGAATATTAATGGCTTGGCCTTGGCAGCTTGCGTGAAAGATCCGAAATCGGGGCGCACGATGGAGGTATATACGAATCAAGTTGGCGTGCAATTCTATGGGGGCAATTTCCTGACCCCAGAAGACTTTCAAGGTGAATTTGCATCCGGTAAGGGTGGACTCGCCTATAAGTTTCGCACTGCGCTATGTCTAGAAACAGAGGGCTTTCCTGATGCCCCCAATCAAACAAATTTCCCGAGCCCAGTGCTGCGCCCTGGCGAGACCTATGAGCATCGCATGCTCTATCGTTTTTCAGCTGAATAGTCGATTCTTGCAGTATTGATTTTTTGTAGCGAATAGCCCCATGACTACGAAGCGTCCCAATATCATTACTATTCTGGTCGATGATATGGGGTTTTCTGACCTTGGTTGTTTTGGAGGGGAAATTGATACACCGAATTTAGACCGTTTGGGTACGGGTGGTTTTAGAGCGAGTCAGTTTTACAACACGCCGCGCTGCTGCCCATCGCGTGCCTGTTTGTTGACAGGACTCTATCCGCATCAAGCGGGTGTTGGCATGATGGTATACCGAGATTTTGGCGACGGTTATCAGGGAGGCTTGAATGACCGCTGTGTAACAACTGCAGAAGTGCTTCGTTCTGCGGGCTATCAGACTATGCTGTCAGGGAAATGGCATGTTGGGCATGAGCCGCGGTTTCGTCCCGAGGTGCGCGGTTTTGATAAATTCACTGGGATCTATACGCACATTGATAGTTACTGGAAAGTACTCCCGGGCTGTGAGATTTATCGCGATGGCGAACTCTTTATCGGGTCGGATGGTGTGCCTACCGACCCCTATGCGCCCGATCAGGAATTTCATACGACTGAATTTTTCACCAATGTCGCATTGGATTATATCAATCAGGCCTGCCGCGAATCGGACGATCCGTTTTACTTGCACCTATGCTACAATGCGCCGCACTTCCCTTTAGAAGCTCCAGATGAATTGATTGATAAATACCGAGGCCGCTACCGAAAGGGATGGGATCAACTTCGCGCGGAAAAGTTGGAGCGCATGCAGGCCATGGGGATTGTGCCGACGACCCAGACTTTGCCGAAAGCGGTTGGATTTGATCAAGAGGAACGTGAGGGCTTTGATTTTAAACCCTCGGTTGATTCCTGCGGGTTGCCGGCTTGGGATAGTTTGTCCGATTCCGATCAGGGAGAACTAGATTTTCGCCGCTCACTGTATGCGGCACAGATCGAACATATGGATTTGAATGTGGGACGGGTGATTGATGATTTGGCCGAGCGGGGTATTTTGGATGAGACACTGATTTTGTTTATGTCGGATAATGGGTGCTCCGGAGAATTGGGCCCCTTTGGAATGAATTGGCCGAACTATCATTCTGGTAATTACCCTGACTGGCGCACCGAGGGGGGATGGGCCACTGCGCAGGGGCAGTGTTGGGCGAGTCTCTCCAATACGCCGCTGCGGAAGTATAAGATTTTTGTGCACGAAGGCGGCATTGCGTCGCCCTTGATTGCACATTGGCCGCAGGGTATTGCAGAATCAGGGCAGCTTTGCGTGGACCAGACTTTCCATTTAATAGATATTATGCCGACAATATGCGAGGTCGCTGGGGCTCAGTATCCTAATAACTACGAAGGGCGTTCGATTACGCCGGGGGAAGGCATGAGTTTGCTGCCATGGTTCAACGGAACCGCTTCGCCAATGAAGCGTACTTTGTATTGGCAGCATGAGATCAATGCGGCAATTCGGGACGGGAATTGGAAGCTTGTGACATCGGATGACCGCGATCCTAATGCTTGGGAATTGTATGATTTGAGCGCTGACCGCAGTGAATCAGAGGACTTGAGTCAGCTTTACCCAGAAAAGCTCGAAGAACTTAAGGCTAAATGGCGTGCATGGGCAAAGTCATCGGATGTTTTACCTTATCCTGAAGCGCGTGATTCGCTACGTCAGATCCCGTGGCCACCTATATGAGCGATCTTAGAAAGTCTGAATATAGAAATGGCATTTTCTACAAAATTGGCGCAATGTGACAGTTTTTGGTCGTGTTCACCAATGGTAATATTTTCTGGATCATGTATTATAGAGATATCCTGTTTTTGGGATGCCATTCTTTATCAATCATGCGTTTTCTTATTTCATTTCTGACCCTCACTTTTTTAGCTGGTTTTTCTACGGGCTGCAGCGCACCACACGACGATCCACACTCTCTTGGTCAATCTGCTGATAGTGTAGAATCTCCTAGCTTGCCCCCACGCACTGATTATTGCGAAATGCTCGAGCGTGATATCCAAGGTGAGCACTATGGCTTCATCGCGGGTAATAAGCTCTACTATGTGGCGGGCTCGTTTGGTGCTGACTGGGGCGAATATTTGGAGTCAGAAACACTTGGTTTCACGCACCCGCTCTTTCGCGATGGTCGTGCACGTGGTAATGCGATCGTGCAGTCTGAAGTCGGGGGATACGGTCACGACTCCTGGGGCTGGGAGTTTTGGCGTAAGACGCGTTCCGCTTATGGGACCTTGATTGTTGACGGCAGCGAACATAAGCACCCTGAACCAAAAACTCTGGATTGGCGCCCAGATAAGATGGTCGCCAACTACGAAATCGATGGAGTGAGCATTCGTGAAGATAAATTCATTAGCCGCGACGATGTGCTCACGACTGTGATTGTGTCGGACAAGGATGTGTCCATTCGTTTTGAGGGTGAAAGCTTTTGGGAGCCTAGCAAGGTTCCTCGTTTTGATGGTGATAAGGTTGAGGGAAGTGTTTCACGCACTTGTGAATCTAAAATCATTTTTGACGAGTCGGCTAATGCGCTTCGTTTGCTTGAGGCTGGCACTGCAATCGCCAAGCCTCTCTATGGCCAACCCACGGAGGTCGGGCGCATGATGTATGACGGTCTGAGCTTTGTCTATAGTTCCAGCGTTCCGATGGAGGATGTGAAGTGGTCCGAGCAGCCGAAAGGCAATCTCGGCTACTCCTTTGTCTTGAACTTGCCGGCAGGCCAACCCGTCTCGCTGACATTGGCGGTTGCGGATGAATATCCCGAAGCACTCTCTCGCTCAGAGCAGGGCAATGCCGAAGCGATGCCCGCAATGGCAGAAAAGACCGAGTGGTTCAATGATCTCCTCAATGAACAGATTCCCTATTTTCGCTGTTCGGACGAGAAGGCAGTTGAAACTTACTACTATCTTTGGGCGCTCAATTTTATGTACTTCCGCGATATTGGCGAGGGCTGGTTGAAATACCCGCACACGCAGACTGCGGTCAACAATTTCATGGGACTACACCTTTGGGATTCATGGGCCTACATCCAAGCGGGCTCTTGGGTCGCCGATAAGTGGCAGTGGGGACATGGCAATGCACTGTCTTGGCAATACATGGTGCCGTTTAAAAACAAGGCCAACAACATGCCCGATAATTTTGGTAAGGGCTGGTATTCTCCTTTGGTGCGGATGGTATTTGTCGGTGCAACCGAGCCCGCATGGCAGCAGTATCGTCGCTCAGGTGACAAAAAGTATTTGGAAGAGGTTTATGGCAAGGTCTTCAAACCGCTTTATTGGGACGGTAATGGGCCGACGAAAAGCTTTGGTACGGAAGTAAATGCAGTCGATGCACTTTCAAACATGGCATCAGCACTTGGCGAAACAAGCGACGTCGAGCACTGGCAGGCTTTCCGCCCTCAGATGGTTAAAAGTTTCAAGCATCAATGGTCGGGGCGTTGGGATGGTTTTTACGGTGGTCGCGGAGTGCCGTGGAAAGATATCTGGGCCCTCTCCGCACTTCAGTCTGTTGCGATGCCAAAAGAGTGGGGCGAGCAGATGGTCGAAGAGTATATCCTCGATACGGACAAGGGCTTTGCCTCGCCGGTCGGTGTCAATACCCGCGCGGCTGACAGTCCTCCGAATGGCATCTTCCGCTGCTCAACGATTAGCACATGGCTAGCGATCGATGGAATGTTTCGCCAGGATCAAGCCTATGCGGGCATTTTGACGACCTTAAATCATACCAATGCGATGCATCGAGAGTGGGGCTATCCTGTTGCACCTGAAGCATGGGAAGAGAATCACAAGGCATGGGGCTCGCGCTACTACAACTGGGACTTAGCCCATGTCTTGCCAACGATCGAGTGGTTGGCTGGACTGGATTACAGCATCCCCGATCAGCAGTTTACTTTCGCACCGCACCTGCCATCGACTTGGGATTATATTGAAGCGTACACACCCGTCGTTATTGAGGGGGAGACCCAGTGGGTACATACACGCGTGGACCGTATATTTGAGGGAGACCAAGTTAGCTTACTCGCTAAAGTAAATGACAACCCATTGAAAAAAACGATCATCGCACCCTACACTGAAGATCGCGCCCTGATCGCTTCGAGTGGCCCAAGCGAAGCCGTTTCGCGTAGCACCGCAGTCGAATTCACCACTGATCAATCATCTGCGCAGGCTGAATTAACGCTAGGTGAAAAACTTAAATCCTATGAGACCTTAGTGTGGTCGACGCCACGCGCACGTATTTTTCATGGCTCCGTAACAGTTGATATTGAGAATTTACTACCCGGCACCGTTATACGTTACACCACCGATGGCTCCGTGCCGACTTCAGATTCGCCGATTTGGGAGGCAGCGATCACTATTGATGCGACCACGAACTTCAAGTTACTAGCCTTTGCTGAGGATGGGTCGAACTATACGCCGTATGATATGGTCTATACGGCAACCGAGCTGAAGCCATCGGAAATGGATTTGGCAACGACTCAGCCAGGCATGTTCTATCGTTATTATGAGTTAGGTGATAAGACTACGAGTCTTCCCGATTTTGAAAATTTAGAACCAACGCGAACCGGGACCTTGTCTACGGATCAGTTCAATCAAAACATACCAGTCGCTGCGATTGCTGGCGATCGCTCAGAGAGTTATGCCTTACATTTGACCAGTTATCTCAGTGTGCCAGTCGATGAAGTGTATCACTTCCACCTGCATGCGGATGATGGAGCACGGATCGTGATCGATGGGCAAGTGCTAGTTGATCTGGATACACACTCCTATGTGGATGCATGGGAAGCGGAAGGGAGCGTTGGGCTAAAGCAGGGCTTACACCGAATGGATCTCTACTACTATCAAGATGGCCATCGCACACGACTGACCGTCAAGTCAAAGAAGGGCGACGAACCCGAGTATCAATTTATTTCGCCAGAATCTTGGCGGCGACCTCAATAGAAATACCTCTCCAATTTTAATCACTCTTATTACCATTACAAATTTACCGCCGCGTTCGGCAATAATTTCAATACGATGAAGACACTCGAATTAACACAAGACTACTCCGTCGCGCCTATTGCATTTAGCAAGGTGGTTTTGAACGATGCATTCTGGCTGCCACGCTTGCAGGTGCAGAAGAATGAAACAGTGCCGTTTGCCTTACGCAAGACCGAGCGCGCTGCGGAGAATTTACGTCGTTGCGGATCTTATTTACGCGGTGAAAAAGATGAGATGCCATTCACCCATCGCTTTGTGAGTTCAGATTTATATAAAGTAATGGAGGGCGCAGCCTATTTACTCAACCTGGAGGCCGATCCGAATTTGGAAGCCCAGATGGATGAGCTAATTGATATTATTGGCAAGGCTCAGCAAGAGGATGGCTATCTGTATGTTTCTCATACCTGCGGAATCGCGAATGAGGCCGAAATGGGGCTGAAGCCATATTCCTGGGTTGTTCACAGCCATGAACTTTACAATGTGGGACACTTATACGAGGGAGCAGTCGCCTATTTCGAAGCGACTGGCAAGCGCGCTTGGTTAGACATAGCAGAAAAGAGTGCGCAGCACGTCAACAAGGCCTTCTTCGTAGGAGATTCAAATTACAATGATGGTGTGCCGCTCAACCAAGCGCCCGGCCACCAAGAGCCAGAGCTAGCATTGTGCCGTCTCTACCGTGCAACGGGTAATGAGCTCTATCTAAACATGGCTAAAAAGTTTCTTGATATTCGCGGTGCTACTTATCGCCCAGATGGCAAGGGCACGATGTCGCCTACCTATGCGCAGCAGCATGCGCCAGTTGCTGAGCAAACCACTGCCGTCGGCCACGCAGTTCGTGCAGCCTATATGTATGCCGCGATGACGGACGTTAGTGCACTTACTGGAGACGATACTTACAACCATGCATTGGAGGCAATTTGGTCAAACATTGTTAATGCCAAGATGCATATCACTGGCGGTCTCGGGGCGATTCATGGCATCGAAGGTTTTGGCGACGATTACGATCTACCAAATCTCGATGCCTACAACGAAACTTGTGCGGCGATTGGCAATCTCTTCTTCAATCATCGAATGACACTTCTACACAAAGATGCGAAATATTTCGATGTCGCTGAAGTTTCTTTGTTTAATAATTCACTTGCTGGGATCAACGTGGAAGGCAATAAGTTCTTCTACGTCAATCCGCTCGAGGCGGATGGTCACCAGTTGTTTAACCACGGATCAGCGGGTCGTTCGCCGTGGTTCGACTGCGCGTGCTGTCCATCGAATATTGCACGCGTCATCAATCACGTGGGAGGCTACATGTATGCGGTCGAGGACGACACCGTGTATGCTTTGCTCTATTCTGGCAATGAAGTCACAGTCCCCGTCGCCGATACCGAGCTTACTCTTAGGCAGCAAACTGCGTATCCATATGAAGGTGCCATTCGTATCGAAATCGACCTGCTGTATCCGGCTCAGTTTGCCATTAAGCTCCGCATTCCTACCTGGGCCTTAGGCGAGCAATTTGTGCCTGGTAAGCTTTACAGCTATACCGAGAAGACAGCTCCAAAATGGACCTTGAAGGTCAATGGAGAAGTGGTTCGAGCTGAAGTGATAAAGGGCTTTGTTGAAATTAATCGCACTTGGGCTGCAGGTGATGTGATCGAGTTAGACTTACCGATGGACCTGCGCTTTAGCACTTGCGATGACCAAGTTGTCGACAACCGTGACCGTGTGTCTCTGACGCGTGGACCTCTTGTTATGTGTGCTGAGGAGGCAGATAATGAGGGTGTAGTACAGCGTTTTTACATTCCCGAATTACCTTCAAGTGAACGCTGCACGTTAGCGCACATTGAGGAGGGCATCTTAGAAGGAAGCCCTATCGTCACTGTGCCAGCAGCCGAAATAGTCGATGGCGAGTCACGCAGCACTGGGCTCAAATTCATTCCATACCTATCATGGAATAACCGTGGGAACGCGACGATGATCGTCTGGCTTCCTGATACGATTGAAGGCGCGCAGGCACAACTATCCCGCGTGAATTTTGATCCTGCCAAGTATGGCACGATTACTGCCTCCACTTGCGCAGCGAATGGTATCGTTGACGCGGTTAAGGACGGGCGTCGCCCAGCTTCGTCTGCGGATACCACGCTCGACGCATGGATCAGCTCAGGTGATTCCGATAAAGAGTGGATTCAGATGGTGTTTGACCAGCCACAAACCATTGAGCGCCTCGGCCTTTTCTGGGTGAGCTGTGATCAAGTCGAAGTACCCGCGGATTGGAGAATGGAGTATTTGCTCGATGGCAGTTGGTATCCCTTCGAGAAATACATCACCGATGTTTATGGAGTCTCGAAAGATCGTTTCAACACGATCCACCCAGCTGCCGAACTCACTTGCGAGGGCTTACGGATCAATATAGCTGCACAAGGGGGTAAGTCTGTCGGCTTGTTTGATCTTGAGCTGAATCTTCGCTAAGCAACGTATTTAAATGGAATCCTAATAATTATACAACCGTGAGGGTATTACTCCTGCTGTCTTTATTTGCCGCGACTGCACTGGCTGCCAAAGCACCGAACTTTGTCGTCATCTATATTGACGACCTCGGTTGGGCGCAGACCTCGGTCGAGATGATTGAAGGTAATCCTGAAACGCGTAGTGACTACTTTCAGACTCCCAGTCTTGAGCGCTTGGCCGCGGGGGGGCGTGTGCTTTCCGCATGTTATTCGCCAGCCCCATTATGTGCGCCGTCGCGTAACAGCTTATTGCATGGCATGACGCCGTCTCGAATGCGCCTGACCACACTTTCTGCGGTTGAAGTGAAAAAGCAATATCGTGGGCAAATCACGATCCCCAAGGCTCTAAAGCAGGTGGACCCGCACTACGTGACGGCGCACTTCGGCAAGTGGCATAATGAATGTATCAAACCAGCCGCTGCGGGCTACGACGTACTTGATGGAGAGAATAACGGCAATGGCCCAGGCGACTTTATGGATGACGGCAAGACACCGCTCCCTGACGATGACCCTAAGCGTATTTTTTCACTGACGGGACTAACTAATGAATTTATGCGCGAACAAGTCAATGCGGGTAAACCCTTCTATGTGCAGCTTTCACACTACGCGATGCATATCTGGCACGACTCGCTTCAAGCGACTCGCGACAAATACAAGAAACTTCCGCGTCCTAAGAAAGGTGAAGACAAGGACTACGCCCTTGAAGAAGAAATTCCGGTCGGCATGTATACCAATGGCTGGTTGATTAATTATGCGGCGATGATCGATGATACCGACCGCGCGTTTGGCACGATCCTTGATACCTTGGATGAGCTTGGCATTGCAGATAATACTTATGTCCTCTTCACCTCCGACAATGGCGGCGGTTTCCGTGGCAATAATCCGCTGCGCGGCGGTAAGGGCAACCTACTCGAAGGTGGCCTGCGCATGCCATCCATCGTTCGTGGTCCTGGTATTGATCCGGGGACTTACACATCTGTGCCGATGGTGCAGTGGGATTTCTTGCAGACCTTTTATGATCTCGCCGGCGGCTCCGAGCCGCTGCCAGCTGACCTGGATGGCGGTAGCCTCAAGGATGTATGGTTTAATGGCGACGAGGGAAAAGTTGTGCGCAATACGGAGGAGTTAGTCTTTCACTTCCCATGGCACACAGGGTCTCCTGAGTCGGTCATTCGTGTGGGTGATTATAAGCTACGCAAGAATCTCGATACACTTGAGTATGAGCTCTACAATGTGGCCGATGATCTGAGTGAGAAAAAGAATTTGGCAAAGCAAATGCCAGAGATGGTGGCGAGTTTGGATAAGCGCCGTGCGGATTATTTAAACAAGGTGAATGCGGAAACCGTGACCACGACACGCCGCAATTATCTCGCCCAGTTGCAGGGCGGCTGGATTGAGAGTGGAGAAAAGCGCTTGGCCAAGCTTAAGGACGAACTTGCAGCCGATCCTACCAATAAGCAAAAAGCTTATGCAGTGGATGTCTCACAAAACCATGTAAACTTCCAATCCTCGCAGGAGGAAAAATGTATTCGAATGATTCGCCTCCATGAGGAGCGCGGAACCGCTGATACAAACTAATTGATCATCCACTTATTATGAAACAGCTATTGCTTTTTCTAGCTCTCGTCCTCAGCAGTGTCACCTTATCGGCTGACAAGGCGCCCAATTTTATTATCATTTACGCCGATGACTTAGGCTATGCGGATACGTCTGTGCAAATGATGGGCGACGACTCGAGCACCAAGCATGACTTCATCCAGACGCCTGGCTTGGATCGTTTAGCGGATCTGGGCGCGCGTTATACCGTCGCCTACGCGCCGACACCGACTTGTACGGGTTCGCGCATGAGCATTCAGCATGGTCAGTCGTCAGCGCGCATGCAGTATCGCAATGTCTTTGACGTGCTCTCACCAATCCAGCGTCCGAATGGCTATGCGGATGAGATCACGATCGCAGAAATGCTAAAGGCTGCAGGTCGTGGTTATATCACAGCGATGTTTGGCAAGGGCAGTGGTCCAATGGGGCGTGCCGATGAATCGGGCTATGATGTAACGGATGAAAACCCCGATGAGCCGGGGGGAAATGGCAACGGTCACGGCTCATATTGGGACCCCATTTCCAAAAAAACACCATTTCCGCCCGACAATCCAAAGCGTTTGTATTCGCTGCGCGACGATTCCCTTGCCTTCATTAATGAGTATGCTGGCAAGCAGCCCTTTTATATGATGGTCTCGCACTACGCGCCACATATTCCATTCATGTGCACTGACGAAGCCTTTGAGCGTAATAAGGCGCGATGGATTGCAGAAGGGCGTGATACAAAAGATATCGAATCGCCCAAATCGAGTGTGAATAAGGCCATTACCTATGCGGCCATGATCGAGGAAATGGATCTGACGGTCGGCAGCATCATCGATGCGCTTGAAGCGAAGGGAGAACTGGATAGAACCTACATTTTTTTCAGTTCCGACAATGGTGGTGGCTTTGCAAGATGGCACGATGTGAACGGCGAGCGAGTCCGATACAATGGGCCGCTTCAGGGAGGCAAACGCTCGATGTTTGAGGGAGGGTTGCGTGTGCCCACCCTTATTTCAGGGCCGGGTATTGAACCCGGTTCCGAGTGTCATGTGCCCATAGTCCAGTGGGATTTGTTGGCGACCTTTCATGACTTGAGCGGCAGCCAAGCGCCATTGCCCGAGAATAATGATGGTGGCAGCTTACGCGATGTATTTGAGGAGGGCAACACAGGCACGGTTGAGCGTGCGGCGCCGGGTATCATTCATCACTATACATGCCACTATCACCCGCCGATTAGCTCGATTGTGATCGGTGATTATAAACTGATGAAGCATCTTGTCTCCGGTGAGTATAAGCTTTTCAATATTCAGAAAGACTATGCTGAGGAGAATAACCTCGCCGCTCAGATGCCGGAGAAAGTTGCGAGCATGGACTCGATCCGTGAGCAGTATATCAAGGACGTTGATGGCGGCCAGATAGCTGAGGTCTATCAAGCCTTGTATGACTTGATGGATGAGTTCTCACGGCGTGCGCACGAGACATATCAACGCGACCTTGCCGCGCTGCAGGCCAAGAATCCTACCGATTTCGACGCACAGAAAGCCGTGCTGCTGAAATCCCTAAATGAGACGCTGAAACGAAATGCGATGAACAAGATCAAGAGTGAGTTATTCGAAGAGTCTGACCTATGGAAAGAGGCGAGTCTCGGCAATCAGGCTCGCAAGATTATCGATGAGACCTGGGTGGATGTGGTTCCAGATCAATCGTATTGAGTCGTCTAGCGTTTTGTGCTATAATGTTAACTAGTCAAAAAATGAAAAATTTGATCCAAATCGTTTGTGGGCTTGTAGCACTTGGAGTGACTTCTCCAGTCCTTGATGCGTCTCCCGATGTTGAGGCATTCGCAGATGCTCTATCGGCTACGACGAGTATGCATCAGGAACTGAAGGACGAAGCACGCACTGAGGCCTTCCAAAAGACATTCTTCAACTTGAGTGTCGAGTTCCCTGTATTGGCAGACTGGATACTTCAGGATGCAGGTACAGACGCTTGGCAAATCGTCCTCCCCGAGCGACGTGCTGCAATCGTGCAACAGCTTTTTCATGCGCACGGACGCAATAAGTCATCGTCGCTTAAGGACTATGTGCAGCTTTGTGAGCAGCGCCGTGCAACACGCCTTGCATCTGTAATTCAGGACTGGGCGCCCTTTAGCTTTACGGAGGGCGAGACGATTCGGAACAGTTTCTTTGGCTATACCGAAGGTCTTTCAGATGCGCGTGCTGAGCGCTATTTTAAAGCAGGAGCACGCCTGTCAGTATTTGCCTTTGATGAGGGCTCACTCTATGGCAGTGCGCGCCCGCTGATTGAGGACCCACATGGTATGATGCGTGATGTGGATATCTCGTTTGATCAACAGAGGCTGGCCTTTGCATGGAAGAAATCAGACCGACTGGATGACTATCATGTCTATGAATACTACCTGGCAAAGGGTGATACCAAGCAACTCACCTTTGGCTTAGGACGTGCCGATTACGAGCCGATCTATTTGCCGGATGGTGATTTGGTTTTCGTATCGACCCGCCCAGAGCAGAGCGTGCCCTGTTGGAAATCTGAAATAAGTAATCTCTACCGCATGGATGGGGAAGGTCGCTATGTGCGTCGTCTTGCGATCGATCAGGTGCACACTATCTATCCGCAGTTGCTGACCAATGGTCGGCTCAGTTATACACGCTGGGATTATAGTGATCGTGGCCAGGTATTCCCACATCCGATATTTTCCATGAACCCCGACGGGCAGGGGCAGCGCGTTTATTATGGGGGCAACTCGTGGTTCCCGACATCTTTGTTACACATGCGCCCAATCCCTGGTTCGCACAAAACCATGGCTATCGCTGCGGGGCATCATACGCACCAAAATGGTAAGCTTGTGATCATCGATGTGAACGAAGGCCGTGACGAAGGGGTGGGACTTCACTTGATCGCTCCGAGGCGCGAGCATGGTTATGAGGCCGGCGCGGGGCGCGCGTCACCGGTGGTGAAGGACCGCTGGGGGCAGGAGGGCGCACAGTTCCGCTTCCCATATCCGCTCAGTGAAGAGGAGTTTTTAATTAGCTATCAACCAGACTATGGATTCGACCCGCATTGGCACTTTGAGCTCTACCAAGGCTACCGCTCCTCGAATCACTATGGCCTTTATTGGATGAATGCCGACGGAGAGCGCGAGTTGCTCTGGCGTGCGCCAGATCTAGGAGTGCAGCGCATGGTTTCAATGAGGCAGAAAGCACCAACCAAAACTATTCCTGATACTGTCGATTACACTAAAGATACGGGCACCTATTACGTGCATGATGTGTATGCAGGACTTGGTTTGAAAGACATTCCACGCGGTGAGGCGAAAACCTTGCGTGTGGTTGAACTCGATTATCGTGCTGCTCCGGTCGGTGCAAAAACGAATGGTGGCCCGGGAGGGGGGTCTATGAATAGCACACCTGTGAGCATCGGTAACGCGACATGGGATGTGAAGCGCATTCTGGGAGATGCGGAAATCCATGAAGATGGTTCCGTACGGGTCGAAGTTCCAGCTATGGTGTCGCAGTATCACCAAATATTGAATGCGAAGGGTCAGGTTATTCAGACCACGCGCACATGGGATACCATTCGTCCTGGCGAACAAAAGTCCTGCATGGGCTGCCATGTGAAGGAGGATGCTAATTTCCACCCTTACCAAGAGGAGGATACGATCGCTTGGAGCCGAGAACCACAAAAACTGAAAGCGTTCTATGGTGAAGCCCGTGGCTTTAGCTTTATGAAAGAGATCCAACCAATTTTGGATCGCAACTGTATAGATTGTCACAATGGCAGTGATGACTGCATGGATTTGCGTGGCATCGCCGTCGATGGCGCGAATAAAAATAAGCGCAAGTGGACGCGTTCGTATTTGAATTTAACCGAAGCAGAGCAGGATGATAGGGGCAGCTATCTCACTAGGCGTCCAGAGAAAGGCTTTGTGTCATGGATTAGCATGATGTCGGTGCCGGATGAAATTCCACCGTATTTTGCAGGCTCGGCAAAGAGTCCTATGGTCAAGATGCTTGAGGAAGGCCACCACGATGTGACGCTTACGGAGGAAGATTATCACAAGCTCTTTGCGTGGATTGACCTGTTAGTACCGTTTTCTGGAGACCACCGAGAGGGACACGCTTGGAATGAAGATGAAATGGCATTTTATGATTATTATGAAAGTAAGCGCAAGGCACAACATGCTGAAGAAGCGCAGAACATCGTCGATTATCTAGCACAATCTGGAGAGCATCCCTTGGAGTGTGACAGCACAGAACCGTTCACACGGGGCTACTATAGAAGCCTGTTTACTGAGGCGACATTGAGCCCAGATGACGAAAGACGCTACAGCTTTGAAGGGGAGGTCGCGCTACTCGAAACCTTGACCTTGCGCAGTGATGCGACCGAGCGCGTACATGTGCGCGTGCGTGATATAGACAGCAATAAAACCCATAAAGGAGTCAATCTACAGCCGGGTGAGACGGTGACCATTCGCTTTCACCAGCCAATTCACACAGGAAATAGCTTTATTGAGAGCACAGTTGATGGGGTGAATTTAACGATCGTGGAAGCGTTGGGCGTGCGTTTCGAGGAACTCCCATCGAATGCAGGTTATCGAAGACACCGCTACGCCCTTGGTCCTCAAGAGTAGTTGTAGCTTTATTAGTGTTATTTTATCGATTTATTCATGAATCGTAATACGAAACATCTAGGTGCAGGCAAATGAGAGCAAAAAGCTTAGTCGCAGTAGCAATCACTCTGCTTGGTCTCATTTGCCAACAGGCAATGCTGGCAGCGGCGCCACCGAATTTTGTTCTCATCTATATCGATGATCTTGGCTGGACCAATACGAGTGTGTTGATGGACAGTCGGCAACCGAATGAGCTACAAAGCTTTTACGAAACGCCAAATATTGAAGCGCTGGCGGTAAGAGGCATGCGCTTTTCTAATGCATATGCCCCAGCCTCCGTCTGTACGCCATCACGCAAGTCGATACAGATTGGGAAGTCGCCGGCGCGCATCGGTTACACTTATAATGGCAATCCTCTGAACATCAAAAATAGGAAATCGTGGGCCGATGAAACGACTCTTGCGGATGTTTTGAAAGCGTCTGGTCAGAATTATATTACAGCTCTGTTTGGCAAAGGCGTGCACGAACCTGTCGCAGGTTTTGGTTATGATGTGGTCGACGACCAGCATGGTGTTAACGGTAATGGTGGAGGCGAATGGTATCGAAAAGGCGTCCCTGTGGCACCTGAAGATCCCAAGCAGGTGTATTCGCTGACTGAGAAGTCGGTGAAATTCATACGCGACTATGCTGGCAAGCGCCCCTTTTTCCTCATGCTATCGCATTATACCGTGCATTCACCGCTAAGGTCCACCAGCGCGGTTTTCACGAAGTATGAGGCTAAAGGAGCTGCTTTTCCTAAGGGCGATCCACGTACTGAAAAAAAACAACAGCAAATGGCTGCCATGATCGAAGAGATGGACAGATGTGTCGGTCGTGTCCTCGACGCGCTCGAAAAGGCGGGAGTGACCGAAAATACTTATATTATTTTTACCTCCGATAATGGCGGCTATATTTCGGTCGCGCACGATCAACTACGCGGGAAGAAGGGGAATCTTTTTGAGGATGGACTTCGAGTTCCGATGATTGTCACCGGCCCCAATATTCCAGAAAGCACGCAATGCGATATTCCGATAAACCACTGGGACTTCCTGCCGACCTTTCATGACTTGGTGGACGCGAAGGATCCTTTACCAGAGGACTTAGATGGCGGAAGTCTGCGGAGTCTATTTGAGCAGGGCAATGCAGGCCAAGTCGAACGAACCGAAGAGGCATTTGTATTTCATATGCCCTATGCGCGTATGCCTCCGGTGTCTGCTATTCGGAAGGGGAATCATAAACTCATCCGTCAACTAATTACCGGCGAGGAGTTGTTGTTTGATCTGGGAAATGACTTAAGTGAAAAGCGCAACCTGGCCTCGCAGATGCCGGAACTGGTGGCGACGCTCAGCAAGGAACTCGATGACTATTTGGAGAAAGTTGGAGCCGAGGACGTGCAGGATGTGTTCGAGGCACAGTATCAACACATCGCTGAACAAATGGCTGTAATTGAAATGAAGTATGCGGGACTCATTGAGGCAAGTAGCGATGATCCAGAGAAGACAGCTAAGCTGTCCCTTGCACGTGATAAGCAGTTAGAGTCTTTACGGAATTTTAAAGAAGAAAAAATTGATTCGTCCCGCATCTGCACAAACTTCGAAGGAAACCCTGCTGGTGATTTTCGCGAATCAAATTAAATCAGTCATCGCATGAAACGAATATTTATTATTTGTCTAGGGCTAGCCCTTTCTAATTGGGCGCTTGCCGTAGACAAAGTAGCACCCACACACAAGGATGTTTCATACGGTCCACATGAGCGGCACAATTTGAATTTTTGGCAAGTAGACTCTGCTACCCCTTTGGGGATTCTGATTCAAATCCATGGTGGCGGTTGGATCGGAGGAAAGAAAGCTGATACCCAAGATAAGAATGTTTTTGAACTGGGTTATCACACTGCCTCGATCAATTATCCACTAGTGAGCAACGGTGACATTCAACCTGCGATGGCACATGCCGCGGCCAGGGCCGTACAGTTTATTCGTTATAAGGCTGAGGAGTGGAATATCGACCCTTCACGGATTATGCTCACTGGAGGTTCTGCGGGAGCCGCTTCGAGCATGTGGCTAGCCACGCATGATGATATGGCGAATCCGGATAGCGAGGATCCCATTGCCCGGCTTTCGACCAGAGTGGCGGGCGCGCATGTCAGTGGCGGGCAAACCACGCTTGATCCCTTTCTGATTGAGAAACGAATTGGGCCCGAAGCCATAAAGCATGGAATGCTTTTTAAGCCGTTCGGAGTCGAATCGGTTGAGGAGCTCAAGAATGGTTGGGAAGGAAAATATCGGGATTTCTCCAATGAATACACTGCCTTGAAGCATTTGAGTAAAGATGACCCTCCGATGTTTCTACGCTATAAAGATGCCGTCTTTCCGGCGCGAGATACAGGGCATGGGATCCATCATGGAATTTTCGGACTTATTTTAAAAGAAAGAGCCGATGAGGTCGGAGCTGAAGTATACCTACAAATCGGTAAAGACGTGACTGCGGAGATGCCTTTGCACGTTTTTGTGAATTCGATACTGATTGAGAAAGAACATAATCAATAGGAGAATTTTTTATGAGCGGTTGCATGAAATAGTTCGCCCAGCGCTATTTGTCGCCTCAAGACATACACTGTGCGCGTTAAGACATGTGAGTTCTGTTTATAATATGCTAAACTTTTATATCTGGTATAAGTCTCACTCTTAAGAATCAAATTACTTCGGTCGGAATCGGTTAGCTGAGTTGCATTTGAATAATTATAACAGTTTAGTTGGGCATGCAATTAGGAGTCAGAGCAATAGCTGGCATAGTTATTACACTTTTTGTCTGTTTCGCTGGGCTTCAATGGGTCGGGCCATTCGAGGATGATTACTGGTCAGTCATTTCCGATTTTATAGGTAGTTCCCATCCTCTATTCTTACATTTGCCTATAGGTTTGTGGTTTGCTGTCTGCGCCTTGATGCTTGCTTCGATTTTCGTGCGTGATTCGGTGCCGCGATCTATTGTCTACGGCTTGACTGTGCTTACATTCGTGAGTGCGTTACTAACATTTAGCGCAGGCTTTATTTTGTATTTAGGCGGTGGCTATGGGCGAGCAACGATTGCCCTGCATATGTATAGCTCGCTCGCATTCTTAGTTTCACTGGCAACCTTTCTTTTTTTCTATAGTACTGCGAACCGTCCAAGTTTCGAGTGGCTGAGTGCCGGAGTCACCACAGCAGTGTTATTGATTGCTGGCCATGCAGGGGGGGTGATTACGCATGGCGATCCCCTAGACCGAGCGCCATGGCGTATATTTGCTGAACGAGCCAATCAAGAATTTAAGTCTGTGGATGCGGTTGCTTCAGGTCGTATCTTTGATTCTTTAGTCGCACCCATTTTGGAGGATAAGTGCATGGCATGTCATGGTGTCGAACGAGCCAAGGGAAAGTTAAAAATGAACACTTATGCGGCCCTTTTAAAAGGGGGCTCTAAGGGCGCCTGCTTGCTACCGGGCGATGCGGCTGGATCTTTGATGATACAGCGAATCAACCTGCCACTTGATGACACTAAGCGGATGCCGCCTGCCGATAAAGAGCAGTTAAGCTTGGATGAAGCCGCATTTCTCAAATGGTGGGTCTCGGCAGCATTGCCAGAGGAGCAATCAATCGAATCAATAAGTTTCCCATCTGAGCAACAAGCCTATGTGCAGTCGATTATGGGTGATAACCCAGAAGCAATACAGGCGCGGGCTGCAAAGGCACGTAGCAAGGACTTGTTACTGAAGTATGCGGACTTTCAAACTCGCTATCCAGGCTTACTGGTTCAATCCGTGGTAGGCGAAGCGCTTTTTGAACTCAATGCGGTATCCTTACTGGGTTATGACGAAGCCAGCGTGCGCACGGCACTTGAACCACTTGTTGATAGCATAATACGTATCGATTGGAATCGTCGCCAGTTAGATACTGCATGGGCGAAGCTTTTTTCCGCAGCAGCTATAGTCGAGGTGCTTAATCTTAGTGACAGCAGCTTTTCCGACGAGGACCTTCTTCTTTTGTTGTCAACGATGCCTGAACTAAAGAAGGTCAATCTGACGGGCACTGAATTTTCCGATGAGCAAGTTGACAGCATCCGCGCCCATTCAAACATCGAAACTATCGTTCTGACGGGCACCCAATTGAGCGAGGTCGGCTATCAAAAATTAATCAATCACTTGCCAAGTGCAGATGTCATTAGTGATTATTCAATGTGAATTGTATGTCTAAAATATTAGAGATATTAATCAAAGTTTTATGTAACGCAATTTTTGCGAGTGCCTTGGTGCAGGCTGAATTGATAGCAGAGAACGATACGGGACTTCCCTCGGAAAAATACTGGGCTTATCAAGCACCGATACGTCCCGCATTACCTTCGCTTGAAGACGAATTTATACGCAATCCGATTGATGCGTTTATTCTCGAAGGCTTGATGGCTGTGGACTTAAAGCCAAACCCTAGGGCGCCTTCGCGACATTTAATTAGGCGCGCTTACTACGATTTAACCGGACTGCCTCCTTCATACGATGCTGTTGAGGCTTTTAATGAACAAAGTGATCAAATATCAACATGGAATAATTTAGTCGATCAACTTCTAGCTTCCGAGCGCTATGGTGAGAAACTAGCAAGTCTTTGGTTGGACACAGTTCGCTACGCAGAAACCAATGGCTTTGAGCGAGACAGCGAAAAGCCGTACATTTGGCGCTACAGAGATTATGTTATTAAGGCTTTTAACGACAATAAGCCCTATGACCGTTTTGTTGCAGAACAGCTCGCAGGTGATGAACTCCCAGACAGTGATGTTGCTGCCAAAGTAGCTACTGGATTCATGACCCTGATGCAACGCGACGATGAACCAGCAGATCGTGATCAAGCACACAGTGACATGATCAGCGATATCGTGGACGTCTCGGGTGAAGCTTTTTTGGGGACCACCATGGGCTGCGCGAAGTGTCACGATCATAAAGTGGACCCGATTCCACAGGCAGACTACTATTCATTGATGTCATTTTTTGATTCAATCAGTTTGTCGCACTTGCAGCAGCCGAATCGTGCCTGGTATAATGAAGATGATGCGAGGGCGCGTGAACAGAGTGCCAATGCCGTGGCAGAAGCTTGGACGACTGTTGACACCGATCAG